>JAJYSI010000105.1 GCA_021793635.1 Bacteroidota bacterium | reverse complement strand
TCATAAAGTTAAATATGATTGGAGGTGCACCTCCCACTTTCTTATCCCAAAGGGTATTATATTGGTCCATAGAAGCAAGCATCATTGCCTCCCATGTTGGACCAGTACCTGATGCTCCATCTCCAATATTTGCGATGACTATACCTGGTTTATAATTGATTCGTTTAAAAAGAGCTGCACCTGTAGCAATGTCTGAAGAACCACCGACAATAGCATTATTCGGCATACTTCCAAAAGGAGCAAAGAAAGCGTGCATTGAGCTACCAAGCCCCATGTTAAAACCAGTTACTTTAGCAAATATTTCAGACATAGTACCGTATAAAATAAAATTTATGGCTAAATCTTTGGTACTCTTGTACTGAGATAACTCAACAGATCTTAAGATATCACCATTCATATAAGAACTCATGATCTTTACAAGTTCACTCTCTTTGAGTTTGTGAACAACAGAGAAACACTTAGCTAATATTTCGCCATGACTTCTGTGAGAGCCAAAAATAAAATCGTCTTTAGTTAAATTTAATGACTGCCCTACAGCAGCAGCTTCTTGGCCGATAGATAAATGCGCCGGACCTTTATGGTTATATTGAATACCCTGATATGCTCCTTCTATTTTTATGTCATTTAAGCTAGTCTCAAATTGACGTATCAATAACATATCTGCTAAGACCTGTATTAAAGTATCTTTGCCATATTTTTTATATTCAACTTTAAAATCCGGTTTATATTGGTTTAAACTAATATCTTTTATTTTTAATACTTCTCTTCTTTTAACTACTTCTGGACTAATTACAATATTCCTAGGCACAATATTACTCCTGTTTTTTGTTTTACTTTAATTCAATTCCCATATCGCATCTTTAATTATTTCCGATACAGTGGGGTGTGGGAAAATTATATCTTTAATATCTTTCACTCTAAATTCATCCTCAATCATAGCAGCAGCTCCATATATAATTTCCGAATTTAAACCACCTAAAAGAGTCACTCCTAATAATACATTTGAATCTGCATCTACAATAACTTTGCAAATTCCTTTTTCGTTTCCATGCTCTGCCACAAATCTTCCATTTGTGCGCATTTGCAAAGAACTCACTTTAACATTACGTCCTTCTTTCTTAGCCTGTTCTTCGGTTAAACCGACTCCAGAAAGTTCCGGATAACTGTAAACCACCCATGGAATTGCATTATATCTCATCTTATCTTTTTGCAAAAAAATATTATTTACTGCAACCTCTCCCATTCGATAAGCAGAATGTGCTAATAAAGATTTACCTGTAACATCTCCTACAGCATATACATTAGGAATATTCGTCTGCATCCTCTCATTTACTTTTATACCATTATTATCAAAATCAACATTAATATTTTCTAATCCCAAATTATCGACATTGGGCTTTCTGCCTACTGCCATTAAAACTATATCAGCTTGGCAGTATTCCATTTTATCATCCGTAATATAGTTGACTTTATTGTCTTCAATCGATATAACTTTTGCACCCAAAATAAATCTACACTGTTTTAATGCTGTCCGCATTAGCGCTGAAATTTCCTTGTCGAAGTTTGGCAATATCTCGGGCAGTAATTCAACTATAGTCACATTAGTTCCAAGCATACTGAAATAAGAAGCGAACTCTATTCCAATTACTCCACCACCAATAATTACTAAATTCTTGGGTAGCTTTTTTATTTCCAATAGTTCATCGCTTGTTAGTACATGTGGTTTGTCAGAACCTGTGATAGAAAGTTTAACAGGAGAAGAACCAGTTGCAACAATTATATTTTCCGTTGTATATTTTCCACTACCTACTGCAACTACATTAGGCTTTTCAATTTTTGCTATACCAGAAATAACTTCCACTTTATGGCGCTTCATTTGATACTCAACCCCTTTTGTTAAGGTTGATACTGCCTTAGCTTTCCACTCCATTGCCTTTTTCAAATCATATTCTACCCCAGAGACAGAAATTCCCAATTGTTGACTATTCTGTGCAGAGTAAAAAATCTTTGCAGAGTTCAAAAGCGCTTTTGTAGGAATGCAACCTTTATTTAAACATACACCTCCGAGAGCTTTATCTTTCTCAATAAGTAAAGTTTTTTTGCCAATGGCCCCCGCTCTTTCTGCAGCAAGATATCCACCCGGGCCAGCACCAATAATAATTAAATCATATTTTTTATCTGACATTTATTTCCTCATTATATCCGAAGTTATCACTAAATCTATTTCTAATAACGTGTTTGCCAGGCTTTGTAAAAATCGAGCTCCGACAGCGCCGTCAATTGCTCGATGATCTACCGTTAAGGAAAATGAAATATGCGGAATAAATTCTACACCATTACCCCGGTCAATTGGTTTTAATGTTATAGTATTTATTCCTAAAATTCCAGTTTGTGGTAAATTGAGAACCGGTGTAAATGATTCAATACCTAAACTTCCTAAGTTTGTTACTGTAAAAGTAGCGCCACTTAATTCTTCAGTATCGATCTTTCCTGAAAGAGAAGCTGCCGCAAGGCGTCTTGCTTCATGACTCAGTTTAAGCAAATTTAAACTCTGAGCATTCTTGATTACGGGCGCCATTAATCCTCGCGGGGTATCGACTGCAAAACCGAGATGAATTCTATTATAATATTCAATTTTATCTCCAACCAGCAGGCTATTTAGTTCAGGTTGCCCCGGTAACGTTTTTATTACAGCATAATGAATAAGATCATTTATAGTTATCGATTGGAATTCTTTATAGACTGAACTATTCTTAAATCTTTTTCGTAAGTTTAATAAAGCTGTCGCATCCGCACTGGAGTTCAAAGTTAATTGAGCTGAATTTTTTAGTGATTCAAGCATACGTTGAGCTATAAGTTTCCTAATTCCTCTTATTGGAACCACTTTAATGCTCTCCTCTTCAAATGAATAAATTGGCGTTTTATTTTTAATATCATCGGTCGTAATTCTCTTACCAATTCCGCTTCCAGTCTCCGGTCGAGTTTCTCCTTCATTAACTAGATCGCCAGCAGCAAGAGTTAAAGGCTCCATATTCCTGGTTGCAACTATTATGTCCTTTTCCATAATTCGATTGCCCGGTCCAGTTCCTTTGATCCCACCTGTTGATACTTTTAACTGATTAGCAAGTTTTTTCGCTCTAGGGGAAATTCCTATTTTACTTAAAGGGGACAAATCTTTTATTGAATTATCATTATCTATATTTTCATTAACAGTAACAGATAAATTTATGTTTGTGTCCTCTTCAACTTGTTGTTCTTCCTTCTCCCCATTAAAATTTGACTTACTAGAATTCGGATTAAACTCATCATAGCTTTCCCCTTCGTCCCCGACAACAGCAATATTAGTTAAGACTGGGACATCATCACCTTCCTTAAAAAATCTTTTTAACAGAACTCCATCACTTGGAGACTCGATTTCAAAAACTGCTTTGTCCGTCTCTACTTCACATATGACTTCGCCTTTCTTAATTTCTTCGCCCTCTTTCTTTTTCCACTCAAGTATAAGGCATGTTTCAACTGTATTTCCTTGCTGTGGCAATAATATTGGTATAACCATGGAAACCTTTCAATACTTTTTAATGTTTATAAACTCTTCGAAAAAATCATTTAATTCAGAGCAGATTAAATCAATCAATTCGCTACTCTCAGGATTACTGGAATCATCTTTCCATATTTCTTTTAAAATCTCTTTCACACTATTTTCATTTAAATGTTCAATATCTGCGGGATACGTAGTATTAGAATCAACTTTGTCTTTTATTAAATAACAAATTCCACCTAAAACTGCTTTTATAAGAATTTTTGGATATACATTTTGTTTTAATGCTTCTTTAATTGTCCCGAAAAGGCGGTCATTGTATTCTAATTTTCTAACCGGATCCCGGCATATTCTTTTAACTTCATCACGTAAATAAGGATTAGTCATCCTTTCAAGTAAGTCTTCTCCATAAAATTTAAAACCTTCAGGGGTAAAAAGAGGTTCATCCAAATTTTTATACTTTTTTAATAAGAAAGCTCCGCTCTCATTTTTGAAAGCATCTATTCCAAGCTGATATAAATAAAGGTCATTATTTATTTCACTCATATAGCTGTAACCACGAAGGGCAGCAAAAAATCCTAACATCGAGTGTACGGCATTATGCCCAAATAATTTGGCTTCTTCAAAAGGGAGTAAATTATCTTTTTCCTGAAAAACTCCAATCCCTTTTTGAAAACCAGGTAAAGTAATTTTTGAAATAATAATATTATTAAATTCTTCAACTAAAATTGCTGTCTTACCATATGGCGTCATCCAATCTAAATCCAATTCCTTTACTGTCTCTGTGTCAAATATTACTCCTCCCATCTTTCCGATGACTGTATTTATTGTTTGGAATTGCTTTAGTTTATTTTCATCAGTATAATTTTTTACTTTTTCAAGAAGCATTTCTGCAGCATAATTATTATTTTCTGCTGTATATACTATTTGAGGTTTATTTGGGTTAATATTTTCTGCTAACAATCGTGCGATAGAATTTTTTCCAACATCATAGAAGTCAACACTCGGTATGGCAGTTGCCATTTCATCGGCTTGATAAATACTGGAAACTACTGAATCATAATCAGCCGGATCATTCGGATTATAAATTTCAAAATTTGAAATCGTTGATTTAATTATGCCATCCTTTTTTGCAATGTTAATTACGATCTTGTTGCCAGATCTCTTTATGGAATTAACTATCTCAGCGTTCACCTCAAGGATTATATACCGTTCAAAATTATTGGACTTAAAGGCTTCATAAAGCATTAAACCGGCTTGTACTGCGCCAAGTCCAACTCCTAAAAATGTCTTTTTCCCTAAATACTGTTTCATTAAAATTTCTTTTTTAGTTATTATTATGGATGATTAGGCAACGCAGATTTCCTATTTATAAACAAATCCAAAAACCGTGTTTGTGCCAATATCAATACCGAGAGTTACGTCAAGCTTAGGCATTATGAGCCTTTAATTTTTGGAACGATGGAATGTGTCCCTTTATTCCATAATAGAAAATGAATAGGTAGCAAAGGACAGGAAGAACAAATGCGTGATGTATTCCAATATTGTCTGCGATAAAACCTTGTATAAGGGGAATGATAGCACCACCAACAATAGCCATGCAAAGAATTCCGGAACCTTGTCCGGTATGTTTGCCCAAACCGTTGATGGCTAAAGTAAAAATTGTCGGGAACATAATTGAGTTGAATAATCCGACCAAAAGGATTGACCACATTGCAAAGTAACCGAAAGAAATCATCGAAGTAACAACAAGTATACTTGCAACTACTGCATTGAAGGCAAGCACGGTACCGGGTTTAATTTTTCTTTGAACAGCAGAACCAATAAATCTTCCTATCATTGCGCCGCCCCAGTAAAAAGATACAAACTTGCCGGCGTCGGCTACTTTTAATCCCATAATATCCGGGCTCCCGAAATAATTTACCAGGAAGCTTCCGATGGAAACTTCTGCGCCGACGTAAACAAAAATGCCAACAGCGCCAAGGATTAAATGCCTATATCCCCAGGCGCTATCATGATGAGAATCAAAACTGCCGCCGTCTCCGCCGCTTGAAGCAACTTTGCTTGCTTCAATTTCAGGTAGCTTGATCAAAGCAAAAAATCCGGCAATTATTAATAATGCCGCTGCCAATCCAAGGTAAGGAACTTGTACTGCACTGGCTTCAGTTAGTTGATAAGTAGACAATTGAACCGGATTCATCTTCTGAATTTCTTCCGTACTTTTAACCACAATAGAAAGAATTAAAAGTGAGCCGAAATAAGGAGCAATAGTTGTTCCTAATGAATTAAATGCTTGAGTAAGGTTTAATCTGCTCGAAGCTGTTTCCGGCTTGCCAAGTATTGCTACATAAGGATTAGCCACAACTTGAAGCAGCGTTATGCCGGCTGACAAAATAAAAAGTGCAAGAAGAAAAAGCGGATAAGAGCGTGTGGCGGCTGCGGGGTAAAAAGCTAAACAACCTATTCCGGCAGTTACCAACCCAATAATTATTCCTCTTTTGTAACCAATCTTTTCAACCAATATTCCTGAAGGGAGCGATATAAGCGCATAAGCGCCAAAGAAACAAAACTGAATCAACATTGCTTGAGCATAATTCAGAGAAAAGACTGCTTTAAGGTGTGGAATTAAAATGTCATTTAAGGCGATTAGAAATCCCCACATAAAAAAAAGCGAAGTAAGAACTGTTAATTCGGTAGTGTAATTCTTTTCCCGAAGGGATGGATTCCCATCGGTTTGTTTTAAAGGTTTGTTTATTGTTGGCGTAGGACTCGATACAGCCATAGTGACTCCTTATTATTTGAAAAATGATGAATCCAACCTAAACTTATTATTAAAAAACTCTTTGCTAAAAATTAAACATTGCATTTTATAGAGAACAACCATTAACCGAAGAGCAAAGAACTATGAATCCGAAGAATTTAAAAATCAGAGTACGAATAGAACATGTGTTTGTTTTTATGACAAATGGCATGAATAGCATCTTTATCAGAACGATTTTGAAATTGGAGGCACGAGCAGTAATTGGTCAGACTAATCTGACGTATGATTTCAATCGTTAGGGTTTCTTGAAAAAGTCATACTTTTATGGGAACTAACAGGTTTACCAGCGTGTATTTGGGTTCTAACCAACAGGTAATCCAATTTCCAATTCGATGAAGCACTCTGTCGATCTGTAAAAAAGTCCAAAGAAGAACCTGTTTCGCTAAGCGAACAAGGTTCATTACAAAATAAATTGACATTATCATCGATTCGCTGGTTCTCTTTGTTCGCATCCGGATTTGATTCAACCCATAAGCATTTTTCCCTTGACCAAATTTTCCTTCAATCAGTACCCGGTTCTTCTGATCTTTTATCATTTGTTTTTCTTCTTCTCGTTTTTGGCCTTCTGCTTTGCGACCCAGTTTTTTACCACTTAACCGGATGCCTAATGCGTCAAGTTCCTTTTTGTTGGCACGCGTGATAAAAATCCTATCTCCTATTACCACCTCAGGGTAATAACCGAAAGTTTTCCGATACCTCAGAACCGATTCTATTACTAAACTTCCTTCATTAAATCCATCCCACTGCATCTTTTCCATTTGTACATATTCTCCGCCTATCCAACCCACCAGGCTCTTTGATCCAAACTCCGCAAACGGAGTCGTATGCGACTCTACATCCTTTCCCTGTTTACCTCTTACCATTGGACGGACATAAGGCTGCAGGATGTTGACTATCCGATCATCACACCGGTTTTCTTTCCTCTGGTACATCTGCTTTTGCTGACGGTAGATTTCCTGAATGACCCAATAATCTTTTAACATCTGTGCTTGTAATGGGAATGGTTTGCCTTCATAGCAATCAAGCATTCTGACGATTGTCTTAAAATTCCTCCGCAAATAGCGTATCTGCTGACCCTTTGCCTTATGTATGGCTTGTCTGTTTCGCTTTTTCTTCTTTGCAAAATTTAAGAACTGTTTACGTGCTTTCTGACGATATGTTCTTGGTTTCTTTTTCTCTAAGCTTTCTTCATGAAGGTAATCTATTATCCCTTCGCTTTTTTCCCGACAGTCTTGTAGGAGCTCTACATCATTTGGATATTTTATGTATTGATCTGATATCGTGGCATCCAGTATTAAGCTGCCTGAATGCTCCGGAGTTTGTTCTTCTTCTGAAACCTCTGGCTCTTTTTCAAATAGTCCCTTTGGTTCTTCAGGTGCTTTTACTTGTGCTTCGGTTGATCCTTTTTCATCTTCATTCGTTGTTGCGGGTGTTCTACCCACTGGCTCTTGCTTATCCAATGATTTCTTTTTCCTGGTTTTCTTCTCCTTGAACTGCAGCCCTTGTTTTATGATTACTGTATTCATTTCATCCATCAGCTCTTGGCCCATCCGGTCTCGTATATAGACAAACAGCGATGCATCAAACGGATACTCATCCTGATAACCAGGGTATCCCAGAAAATACTGCATGTAAATATTTTCCCGGATTTGATCCAATGTCTCTTCATCACTTAAATCTAAAAGCACTTTGATGATGATACTTCCTATGACTATCCGTGAATTTATTCCCGGACGACCAAAGTTGTCACTCATACTCTTTGCGTAAATGTTTGTAAGCTCTCTCCAGGGTATAAGATGGGCTAATCGTACCCACCGATTTTTCGGGTTCATTTTTATTTCGAAAGGGGTCTTAAATGATTCTAAGGCTATTTGATTTGGATCCGGAATATGTAGCATAAGGAGTTTTCCTTTGTTATATGTGCACAGATTTTATATGCAAAATACGCTTTTCCGTGCACTTATAAAAGTACTATTTACGATTTTACCCCTATTATCATTGGTTAATATTGCTATAGACTGTTTTTCAAGAAACCCTCATTATTTACAATTGGGGAGGGTGGGTTATGCCCATTAAGTTAAGTGGGGCGAAAAATGAGGAGAGATTGCAAAAATTGACAATAAAGCCACTCATTCAATTCTGGTAACTTCCATCAAAAACAAAAAAACTGTTTACGTTTTAATTGCAATAATCAAAAAAAATTAATCCAACGCTATACAGTAGACGGTATAGATGTCATATCAATTAAAAACAGCTATTCAAATGATATGGGAGCGTATAGAAGGATATTTTCTTTTTTGAGGTTTAAGTTTTTATCCGTTTTCTATGTATTAAAAGAAGAAAATGTAGATTTGGTTTTTGCGTCTTCTACTCCTCTAACTATTGCATTCCCAGCTTTAGTACGTAAGTTTTTTAGACGAACAAAATTTGTATTTGAAGTTAGGGATCTATGGCCAGAAGCACCTATACAACTAGGGTTCATTAAAAATAAACTGTTGATAGCATTTCTTAGGTGGTTTGAAAAGACGACTTACATATCTGCAGAGCATGTTATTACCTTATCACCAGGTATGCAGGAAGGTGTGGTTAAGTATGTGCCTAAAGAGAAAACATCTATGATTCCAAATATGGCAAAAATAGAATGCTTCTGGGATAGA
>JAJYSI010000104.1 GCA_021793635.1 Bacteroidota bacterium | reverse complement strand
TTCCGATCTTGGAAAATATTTTTGAATAAATTTCTAAATGAAAAATAATAATAATATTTGAAAGATAATCTTTATAAAAAATTATTTAACAGCATAATCTGGATAAATAAAAATTATTAATTCAGACGGAAGCAAAGAATTTACCGATTTAACTGAGACTACAACCTTACCTGTTTGCCCTTTTGCTCTTAAAACACAAATGCCTTTTAAGGGATCTTCACGAATAATATCTACTAATTGTCTACCCTGGATAATTCGAAAATTAGTTCTTGAATGCCGAAACGGAGCCCTGAATCCAAGGGAGTTTAAAGGTATAGTTTCTATTGTGACAGTTGATTTATAATCGGCAAAAAGATTTTTGGGAATGATAGAGTAAGTTACTTCATAGATATTAATGAGATAATGATAGGACAAAAGTCCAAGAATAATAATGAAGGAAATAATAATAAAATATATTTGGGATTTACTCATCAAGTTTTAAGGCAAAGTTATTTTAATGGATTTTTTTTCCCGCTGATAACAGCTTTTAACATTTTCTTAATTATCCGGAGGATAACATTATCCGGCACGCCATCGTGATGAAGCGAACTTAAACGCATATCGCATTGGTCATTAACATAATCGATAGCAATAAATTTATTATCAACGGTAAGTACAATTTCGGTTGAGAAAAAATCAAGCATTGTATTTTTAGCAATCAATTTGGTGATTTGAAGAAGTTTTTTCAACTTAAACTTGGTTAGTTCTTCCGGCATCATTTCTTTGTAAAGATGGGTTTGATCATCCCACCAGACCGGTATTGTAGCGCCGAACGACCAGAAGCATCTAAACCAAGCACGATTTCCCTCAAGAATTGCCGGATGGATTTTTTCTTGAAGAATGTATTTATCATGAATATATGAAACACGTTCTTCAAGTACTTCTTTGAGCGATTCTGCACCCATAACAACACCCATACCGCCTCCCGTTGTATTGCAAGGCTTGATAATAAAGGGTCTTCCGAGATGTGCAAGATCGTCCACCGAGATAAAGATATCCTCTTTTTCACTGTGAGGCGGAATAATTATTGAGTATGGTACGTTTATTCCGGCAGTAATAAATTCCAGGTGCATGCTTGCTTTATCAATTGCATGAAGAACATTGTGGTAAGGATTAAAAATATGAGTTTTTCTTTTGGTTAAAATTTTACCCAGTTCTTCAAAATCCTCATCAACATCCCAAGCACGGTCAAGATAAAAATCAAATGAAAGCTGTTTGCTTAGAATTTTTTCTTTCACTTCAAAAACATTGTGACTTGAAACAATGTAGGTAGTTAATCCAGCATCATGGAAAATCTCCTCGATTAAAGAGATAAATCCATCGTCATATTCCCAGAGAAAAGCTATGCCAAGGTCAATTCTTTCCATACACCTAAACTATTTTTACAAAGATATTGTTTGCTATATTTGTAATCAAGAAATCAATGCTTGCTTGAAATCAAGATTTTATTAAAATATAAAATAACTTCATGCGGCTAATTACCTTTTAAATCAAAATGCTTATCAATATATTTTCGAAAAAAAGTTGTGAATTTATGATCAAAATATTGCCGTTATTAATTATGTTAGTTGTTTTTGCGGGATGCTCTTCTCAAAAAGAAATTACCAAATCTCAAGGCAAAGAAACAACCCAGAATAAACAAGGCGCAAAAGCCTTAAAGGATGAAGCGCTTAACTCTTTTATCAATGGTTCGATTGCCGAAGCAAAGGGGGATTATGCTACTTCTGTTATTGAATACCAGGATGCCTTACGAATCGATCCCAATGCGGGAATATATTATGCGCTTGCAAAAGATTATCTATTTCTAAATAAACTTCCACTTGCACTCCAGAATGCAAATAAATCTATCGAGCTTGATTCAAGCAAAATAGATTATTATAATTTACTTTCCGATATATTCGTAACCGCTCAACAATATGATTCAGCCGCTATTGTACTACAAAAGATTATTAGACTTGATTCTACTGACGTGGAATCTTATTACAGGCTCGCAAGAATTTATGAAGGGAATAAACCTTTACAGGCGATAGAAATTTATAACAAAATTACAAAAATAATCGGACCTGATTGGAATGTACTAACGCATGTAGCAGAGCTATACGCAGGCTTGGGTAAATTTGAGGAAGCTGCTTCCTCGGTAAAAAACTTGCTAACAATTGAACCAAACAATACCGGACTGCAACTGCTTTTATCCGAATATTATCTTAAGGCAAAAATGTATGATGATGCATTGAAGGTTGTTAATGATATAATTACCGCAGCGCCGGATAATGCCGGAGCACATGAGCGGAAGGCTCAAATTTATATAGGAATGAATAAATGGGCTGAAGCTGCGAAAGAATATTCATTCCTCCTAAAGCAGCCGGACATTACTCTGGAGCAAAAAATAAGGATTGGCGCGATATACTTTAATCAATCCCTCAAAGACAGCGCTCTGATGCCTGTTACAAAAAAGATTTTTGAATCGATTGACCAAGATACATCGTATTGGCAGGTCAAGATGTATCTAGGCGCGATTGCTACAAGTGAAAAAAATGATTCTGTCGGGATAAAATATTTTAAGGCTGCTACACAATTAGCACGGTGGAATGCCGAAGCGTGGGTTAGACTTGGGGGCTTATATTTTGACAACCACAAATATGATGAAGCTGTTAAGGTGATGAGTGAAGCGATAAAATATTTTCCTGAAGATTTTAGAGTTAATTTAATTCTTGGTTTAGCGCTATCACAAAATGGAAAATATGCCGATGCCAGGGGATATTTACAAAAAGCTTCTGAGCTTGATTCTACGGACGTTACTGCACTTTCTGCTTTCGGCTATACATTGAGTCAGTTGAAAGAAAATGATGAAGCTATAATCTATATAAAAAAGGCTTTGGCTATTTCGCCGAACGACATAAATTTGCTTGGCACTCTTGGTTTAATTTATGACACGCAAAAAAAATGGAATGAATGCGACAGCGTATACTTAAAAGCATTGTCTATGGATTCCACCAATGCGCTTATAAATAATAATTATGCCTATTCACTTTCGGAAAGAGGAATCAAACTGGATGAGGCATTAAGAATGTCTAAACTCTCAGTAAAAGCCGAGCCGAAAAATTCAGCTTACCTTGATACTATGGGATGGATTTATTTTAAGATGGGAAATTATACCGAAGCGGAAAAATATGTACAAGAATCATTAACTATAGGTGGCGATAAGTCCGACGAGCTTGAGCATCTTGGTGATATAGAATCCAAGTTGGGCAACAAGGATAAAGCGAAACAGATTTGGCAGAAGGCTTTCGATATGGACAAAACCAATATTGAGCTAAAAAATAAAATTGAGAAAGGTGAAATTTGAAAAAGTATTTAATTGCAATTCTAATGCTTATAAACTTTGGGGGAATATTATTCTTTGACGGATGCGCACCTACTAAACAGGTAGCGAAAGTCGAAATACTTTCTGCTGAAAGATTAGTAGACAAGTTAGAAGTTAATCGTCGGAGGATAAGAACTTTTGAAGGCACAGGTACGCTTGTTGTAAATTCTGAAGGAATCGAAAACAGGGCTTCATTCAAAATTACTTTAACTAAACCGGATTCAATCGAACTTTCAATCATGGGTCCTTTCGGAATTGAATTAGGCGAAGCGCTTGTTACTAAAAAGAATTATGTATTTTATGATGCGCTTCAAAATACTGCTTATGAAGGTGAAGTGAACGAAGATATTTTGAAAAATATTTTTCGGATTGATCTTCCTTTCAGCGATTTGATGAATGCATTTCTCGGAGCTGTAAATTTAACAAATCATTTGTACAAGATGCCTACTAAATATTCTGTAGACGGCGATAAATATGTATTAACCTACATTGACTCTGTGAATCAACAGACAGAAGTTTACCTTGTTGATATTCGCCAGCTTGGTATAACAAATTATGATGTTACAAACTTATCCGGCGATCTTCTGTTCACCGGTAGATATACAGATTTTGATCTCCTGGAAAATGTTGCTGTGCCATATTCGGTTAATATAATTGATAAGCAGAACGACCAAACACTTTCAATCAAATATAAAAAGATAACTGCCAACAGACCATATATCCACATTAACTTTAATATTCCAGCCGATGCAAATATTATTAAATGGTAAGAATAAAATAATATTCTTATTGCTTTTTTTTATTTGGGCGTCATCTTCTTTTGCTCAAGAGGGGAACTTGATTAAAAGCAAGAAGAGTGAACTTGGGAAAATTAAAGATCAGATTTCTGCACTTGAAAATACTTTCAATCTAAAAACCGCAAAGGAAAGAGAATCCTACGAAGCGCTTGATAATTATAACCATCAAAGTTTTTTACTTCATCGATTAATAAACAGTCTCGTTAACGAAGAGCAAAAAAAAGAAGAGGAAATTTTAGGTACTGAGAATGATATTCAAAAATTAGGCAAGGAAATTCAATCCTTAAAGGAAAATTATTCTAAATATGTTGTCGCTATATATAAGAGGGGAACAATTAATGAATGGGCTAGTGTACTTGATTCTAAGACATTTGAGCAGGCTATACTGCGATATAAATATTTGAAAAAGTTTTCGGATCAGAGAGTAAAAGACATCTCCGAGTTAAAATCTAAGAAGGAAGAGTTGATTGCAGAAAAGTCAAATCTTGAAAAGGAGCGTGCGGACAAAGAGCTATTAGCCGGGCAAAAGCAAGCAGAGCAGGACAATCTAAATCAAAAGAAAATTGAACGGAGCAGAATATTAAATTCAATCAGACATGATAAGGCAGCGCTGAAAACGGAGATTGCCGCAAAGCGTAATGCTGAAAGAAAGATAACAGGCTTAATTGCAAAGTTGATCGAGGAAGCGGAAAAGAGAAGGGAAGAAGCAGCCCTTATAAAATCCAGGAGCAAAAATAATAATGTAGCTAACAAAGTGATCAATAAAAAAAGTTTGAATGAAAATTTAGATACTTATGATATTGACTTATCAACAGCAGGCTTTTCTTCCTTCTCCGCTCTAAAAGGAAGACTAAACTGGCCTGTGGAGAGGGGGAAAATAGTTAAGCAGTTCGGAGAAAACAGGAACGTAAAACTAAATACAGTAACCTTAAATTACGGTATTGATATTAAAACCGTTTCTGAAGAAGACGTAAGAGCTGTAGCGGATGGAGTCATATCGGCTATAGATTGGATACCAGGCTACGGCAGCGTTGTAATAATTACGCACAAAGGAGATTTCAGAACTGTTTACAGTCATTTATCTAACATTTTTGTAAAGGAAGGGGACAGAGTAAAATTAGGAACAATAATAGGGAAAGTGGGCGAAAGCTTGGAAGGGAACATACTCCATTTCGAAATATGGAACTCGCGCAACAAACAAAACCCGGAAGTTTGGTTGGCGAGGAAATAAAACATCAGTTTTCATTTCAAATCGATTATGGTTATTTTTTTTCATTATAATTTATCTAATATTAATGTTTGGGAGATATTTATCTTTCCTTAATTATCCCGAGCAATTTTGAAGTCTTTATTAAGACTTTTGCTTTTATAGAGGAAGTTCTATACTAGTGAAGGCTAAGTAATGTGCATTCAGAGTGTATTCAGAGTGTATTGAGAGTGCATTCAGAGTGCATTCAGAGAATGTAGGGAAGTAATTTGGCAATAGGTAAGATTCTAACTTGATATTTTCTTAAATATTATTTTATAATAAAATTAGCAGAAAAGTATTTGTTAAGAATTACTAATCAAATATTTAAAAACTTAATATCATTAGCAAGCGCAGAGGTGATAAGTAAAATTATTGCTCTTATAACTGCAGCTTATTTGGGTAGAATATTAAAACCTGAGGGATTTGGGATTTTAGGATTTGCAACAGCGTTTGTTTCGTATTTCTTATTAATGGTGAATTTTGGATTAGATACTTATGGAACAAGGGAGATCGCAAAAGACAAATCACTCCTTTCGAAACTTGTCAATAATATTATATCAATCCGAGTTTTATTTGCAACAGTATGGTATATTATTTTTTCGATTGTTATTATATCAATCGATAAGCCGCTGATAGTAAAGCTTGTCCTTTTTATTACTGCAATAAATTTATTTGTTAATGCATTATCTATTAATTGGCTTTTCATTGGGATTGAGAAGATGTGGTTGATTGCAATAAGGCAGATAATGACGAATCTGCTTTCACTGATAGGAATAATATTTTTTGTCAGGTCAGAACGGGATATCTTTTTAGCCGCCGGAGTAATTGTTATTTCAAGTTTAGTTAATTCAATATGGATGCTGCGAATTTATAATAGAATGTACAGCAAAGTATTATTTGAAATTGATAAGACTTTTTTGAAAGTAATTCTTAAAGAGTCGCTGCCGTTAGTGTTTTCTTCTTTTATGATTGCCATTTATTACAATCTTGATATGGTAATGCTTGGTTATATGAAGCCGGGAGCAGATGTTGGTATTTATAGTGCGGCATACAAAATTATACTAGTTGGGATAATTCCATTTACATTAATATTACATTCATTCTTTCCATCACTTTCAAAAATTGGGTTAAAAAATTCATTAGAATTCCGAAATATTATAAAGCAGTATGCAATTATTATGTTATCATCAGGAATAATTGTTGCAAGTATAATCTATTTTAATGCAGGCAGGATTATTGATATTGTTTTTGGGAATCAATATAATAGAGCGGCAGCGCCGCTTTCAATTTTAGCGCTAAATTTATTGGTTATTAGTGTTAATATTTTTTTCGGAAATCCGCTTATTGCATGGGGAAAACAAAAGGAGTACTCAGTTGCAATCGCATTTGGAGCGGTTACAAATATTATACTAAATATTTTGTTGATACCTAAATATTCTTACATAGGAGCATCTTTAGCAACACTTATGGCTGAAGTTGCTGTTTTCGTGGGGGTATTTTATTTGTTTAATAAATATACTTTTAGAAAATCGACTATATGAAATATGATTACTTAATTGTCGGTGCAGGTTTTGCAGGTTCTGTGATGGCGGAACGAATTGCGTCGCAATTAAATAAAAAAGTATTGATTATTGAAAAAAGAAATCATATAGGTGGTAATGCTTATGATGAATTTGATGAATATGGAATATTAGTACATAGATATGGACCGCATATTTTTCATACAAATAGTAAAAAAGTCTTTGATTACTTATCTCAATTTACCGAATGGAGATTTTATGAACATAAAGTTTTGGCTAAATTAAATGGGGAATTGTATCCAATTCCAATAAATCGGATTACATTAAATAAATTGTATGGCTTAGAATTAAAGTCTGAGGCAGATGTTAAAAATTATTTAGAAACTGTAAGACAAAATCATTTCCCGGTTCTTAACTCCGAAGATATAATAGTTAATCAAGTTGGTAATGATTTATTTGAAAAATTTTTTAAGCATTATACGAAGAAACAATGGAACCTTGAGCCGAAAGAATTGTCTCCACAAGTATGCGGAAGGATACCGGTAAGGTTTAATGATGATTGCAGGTATTTTACAGATAAGTATCAATATATGCCTAAGGATGGATATACGAAGATGTTTGGCAAAATGCTCTCCAATAAAAATATTGAGATTGTTCTGAATCAAGATTATAAGACTATTTTAAATGAAGTTAAATATGATAAGATGATTTATACCGGTCCGATTGATTATTTTTTTGATTGTGAATTTGGGAAGCTTCATTATAGAACGATTAGATTTGAATTTGAAAATATAAAAAGTGAATGGGTTCAAAAGGTTGCACAAATCAATCATGTTTCAGGTGAAGTAGAATATACACGTTTGATAGAGCATAAATACTTAACGGGACAGCAAAAAGTGACAACGACTATTTCCAAAGAATATCCACAAAATGATGGAGAACCTTTTTATCCAATTCCGACTGAAGAAAACCGGCATTTGTATTTAGCATATGAATCTGAAGCAAAGAAATTAAAAAATGTTATTTTTTGTGGAAGACTTGCAGAATATCAGTATTTTAATATGGATCAAGTTGTGGCGAATACATTAAGCATGTATAAAAACATTATTGTCAATGGAAAATAATCCTTTAGTTACAATAAATATTTTATCTTTTAATAGAAAAGATGAGCTTCGAAATACTTTAACAAAAGTTTACGGGCAAGATTATAAAAATATTGAGGTAATAGTGGTAGATAATGCCTCAAGTGATGGTTCGCCAGAAATGGTTGTGAAAGAATTCCCTATAGTTAGGTTAATAGAGCTTGAGAAGAATATAGGAATAGCGGGTTGGAATGAGGGATTTAAAGTCGCACAAGGAGAATATGTTTTGGTATTGGATGATGACAGTTATCCTAACGAAAAAGCCATATATGAAGGTGTCAAGGTAATTCGAAAAAATACTATTATTGGGGTAATTGCTTTTCGGATCTGGAACGAGAGAATGAAGTTGTATGAAAATTCAGAGTTTTCTACTAATGTGCTTCCACATTTTGTGGGATGCGGTGCTTTAATAAGAAAAAAAGTAATTGAGAAAGTTGGTTATTTCTATGATACATTGTTTTTGTATGAACATGAAAGAGAGTATACCTTGAGGTTATATAATGAAGGATTTATAATAAAATATGTAGATAATCCGCTTATAATTCATAACTCATCATATCTTAACCGCACTGATAAAAGAAAGAAATTTTATTTTACTAGGAACTTTCTAATTATACTTTTTATTCATTTTGAATTTCGAAAAGTAGTCTTTAGAATGATAAGAATTTCCATCGGCAGATTACTCTCCGGTTTAAAACAAGGAGGTTTTCTAAGTATTGTTAAAGGTATTGCCTCGTTTATATTATTACTTCCCAATTTGATCAAAAATAGGAAAATTCTTCAAGATGAAATCCAGAAGAAATTTAATTACGGCAATTTTGCCGGCGGTTTTCATTTTAAGCAAAATGATTGGTATAATTAAAATTTAATATGGCACTTATTATAATTGAATATAAAGCAAATAATGCCGGACATTATACACAA
>JAJYSI010000103.1 GCA_021793635.1 Bacteroidota bacterium | reverse complement strand
AAAAAGTTAAGATAAACTGGTCCAAAAAATCCTTCTAAATCTTTTTCTAAGAAAGCCATCTTAGCTCAGTTGGTAGAGCAGCTCATTCGTAATGAGCAGGTCGTCGGTTCAAGTCCGACAGATGGCTCTTGTAAAAAGAACTAACTTTTTTGAATAACAATATTTCAATTCTTACTGATTCATTTAAAAACATTCAGCAAAATATTCCTCGACTATTCGGATCCCTCTTATCACTCTACAGTCGGCCATTTTGTCATACATAAAATCTTTTATTCCTATTTCTCCGCTAAATCCAGCTCCGCTCCACCAGGCCTATGACAAGCCTGTACCAAGCCTCTAAATCATATCAAATTCTTTCCTAAAAAGTCTACCATTTTGGCAGAACTTCATCCGTAAAGTTAATACAGCAATAAGATTTTTTTGTAGAACAATTAAAGAAAAGAGAAATAATAATGTGGTACAAATTTTGAGCTTTTAGAATGCTATATATTACCCTTTATCAAACCGCAGTATCAAAAAAGTATAATTTAAAAGCTACCAATATTTTATAAAGATAATAACAAAATCTCTGTCAAGGTTCAAAAATTTTACTTGAGTTGAAAGATAATGTTCCGTAAATAAATGAATTTGATTTTTTGGCATTTAATATTTAAAATAGAGAAGAATATAAACGAAAAAAAAAGTGGGTCAGAGAAAGAATTTTCTTGACTTTAGAGAATAAATTTCCTTAATTTTGGGGAGTAGTGGGGAAAAGTGGTAAATTCATTAAAAGTTAGGAAAATTTCTTGTTTAAAGGTCAATTCACATATTCACTCGATTCAAAAGGAAGAGTAAGCATTCCTTCCAAATTAAGGAAGTTTATCTCCTCCGAAGCTAACGATACCATCGTTATGACTAAGGGTACAGTAAAATGCATCGATATTTATCCACTTGATGAATGGCAGAAATTTGAAGCAAGGCTAGATAATCTTAACACATTCCTTCCTAAAGACTCAAGATTTATAAGAATACTATTACAAAATGCTTCTGAAGATACTCTTGACTCGCAATCAAGAATATTGATTCCTCAGCATCTTTTAGAATATGCAAAAATAGAAAAAGAAGTTTTGATACTTGGTGTTCACAAAAAAATCGAATTTTGGAATCCAAAGATTTATGCTGAATACTTGGAAGAATCTCCCGAGACTTACGAACAAATCGCAGCACAAGTAATGGCAAAATGATGAATGATCATCATACGCCAGTACTTTTAAAAGAGAGTTTAGATTTCTTAGTAACGGGTAAGCGAGGTTTTTATTTTGATGCAACTTTAGGTTTCGGTGGTCATACTCAAGAGATACTAAAAAAAATAGATTCCGAATCAATTTTAGTTGCAACAGATATAGATTCAGATGCTTTTAAGTATTCTAAAGAAAAATTTGGAAGTGAAGAAAGAATTAAGCTTTACAATTTTAATTTTTCACAAGTAGATATAATTGCGAAGATAGAATCAATAAAAACATATGAAGGAATTTTTGCTGACTTAGGTGTTTCTTCATTCCAACTAGATAATGTTGATTCAGGGTTCACATATAGAACCGAAGCAAAGCTTGATTTGAGGATGGATAAGAAAATAGTTGTCAATGCTGCTGATGTAGTAAACTCATTTGCTGAAGAAGATCTGACAAAAATATTTTTTGATTTTGGGGAGGAGAGAAACTCAAAATTAATAGCTAGGAAAATTTGCGAAAGAAGAAAAGAAAAGAAAATTATAACGACTTTGGATCTAAGTGAAATTATCTCCTCAGTAACTCCATTTAGATTCAGGGTTAAAACTTATTCGAAGATATTTCAAGCATTGAGGATTTACGTAAACGATGAGCTTGAGACGTTGAGGGTGTTCTTAAATAAATCGGTTGATCTTTTAACTCCAGGCGGAAGGATTGTAATTCTGTCATATCATTCGCTGGAGGATAGAATCGTAAAGGACATTTTTAAGTATGAAACACTTGATTGTATTTGCCCTAAAGATTTTCCGGTTTGTCAATGTGGAAAAGTACCTAGGCTTAAGATTTTGACGAAGAAACCTATTACTCCGTCTGAAGAAGAGACAAGGATAAATGTAAGATCTAGAAGTGCAAAACTTAGAGCGGCAGAAAGAATATGAAAAAAAGTGTTAAACCTCTACTTGTTTTTTATCTTTCAATTTTTTTGATGTTCGCATTTTTAATTTTAGGATACATTAGTTTCAAACTTGAATGCGAAAAATTAATAAGAGAAAAAGTTGAGACCGAAAAAAGTCTAGCCGATACAAAGAACTTGAAAGTGAACCTGATAGCGGAAAACCAAGCGCTTTCCTCAGAAGAAAGAATAGTAAATATAGCGCAGAGTGAGCTTGGTATGGTAAAAAGAACTGAGCCGGCGTTGGTATTGACAGTAAGTAAAGCAAAGATAGAGCAAATTTCTTCGGAGATTCAAAAGAAATATGAATAACTCAAGAGCAATTTGGGTCATAATTTTTGTTTTTATTGTATTCTCGGCTCTAGTGGCAAGGCTGTTTGATATACAGATAATACGCAGCGACGAATTAAAATATTACGCGAAACGTCAGCAGACAACAGTAGAAAAAATTAGGGCTGATCGCGGTTTAATCTATGATAGGAACAATGTTCTTCTTGCGTATAATAGGAATGATGTATCGTTTTACTTAGATCTTCGAATGGTATCCGATAAAAACAAGAAAGTAATTGCTAAGAAATTTGCATCAGTGTTTGGTGAAAGCGTCAGTCATTATAACAAATTAATGAGCGCATCCGGGAAAACTATTTGTATAGAGAAAAAGGCACCGAGTGAAGAGGCAAATCTACTTAAGAATTTTAAGATAGCCGGTCTTTTCCATAAAGAGGATCCAACGCGAGTATATTATTATAAGGACCTTGCTTCATATATACTTGGTTATGTAGGAAATGATTATCACGGAATTGATGGAGTTGGGAAATATTATGACAATATTCTATCAGGACAAGACGGAAGCATGATGGTTTTACGCGATGCTATAGGAGACATGATAACAGTTGAAGAAAAGGAAACCAAGCCTGCAGTTCCCGGTGTAAGTCTAGTTCTGACTATTGATAAAAATTACCAACAAATTCTTGAAGAGGAGTTAAACGACGGAGTAAAGAAATACGGAGGTAAATCTGCGGTTGGAATTATAATGGATCCGAACACGGGTGAAATATTAGCTTTGGCAAATTCGGGAGGTTTTGATCCAAATGATTATTGGGCATACAGCGATACCGCAAGAAGGGACAGAGCAATAACCGATACCTATGAGCCAGGTTCGACATTTAAATCTTTTTCCATGGCGGCTTTACTTAACCAAAATCTTGTAAATGAAAATGACATGGTATTTGCAGAGAATGGAAAATATAAATTTGAAAATGTGTTTATTACTGATGCACATAAAAGCGGATGGCTTTCGGCTCGTCAGGTAATAGAGGAATCTAGTAATATTGGAATGTCAAAGTTAACTCAGAAAATTAACGATGATACATTTTATAAATACCTCCGTGCTTTCGGATTTGGCAATTATACTTCAATTGATTTACCGGGTGAAGTAAATGGAATGCTACGAAAGCCAAATGTATGGACTCCGGTATCAAAAGCATTTTTATCTTTTGGATACGGTCTTTCAGTAACTCCTATTCAAATTGCAACAGCTTATTGCGCTTTAGTTAACGGCGGGATATTGTATCAGCCTCAGATTGTAAAAAAGGAAATTAAGAGAGACGGAACAATAGTAGAACAGGACAATCCTATTCAGGTACGAAAAGTAATTTCAGCGGCTACATCTGCAAGAATCAGGCAGCTTCTAATTGATGTAGTAAAAGAAGGTACAGGAACCGAAGCGAGTCTTGAAAATATTACTATTGGTGGAAAAACAGGCACTTCCCAAAAACTAATTGACGGACATTATTCTAAAGAATTTTACAACTCATCCTTCGTAGGTTTTTTCCCTGCGGAGAGTCCTAAAATAGTTTGTCTAATATTAGTGAACTCGCCAACGGTAGGAAGATATGGCGGTTTAGTAGCAGCACCAATCTTTAAGAATGTTGCTGAAAGAATAATAAGCATGAATCCAGGTAATTTTGAAAATTACCAATCGCCAAATCAACCCGGGGGACAGGACTTTAAGATTGTAAATGCCGGAAACACAAATAACAAGCCGGTACTAAGCCAGGACAAAGAATTATCGAATACTTTTAATCAAAGTAATAATGTTGACATAAAATCAGGTTTGATGCCTGATTTATCCAACTATTCATTGAGAGAAGCAATTTCAGTAATATCAAGACTAGGGCTGAAATGCAAAATTAATGGTTCAGGAAAAGTTGTTTCGCAAAGTATTACTCCGGGTGTAAATATTCATAAGGGTGCTGTGTGTGTTGTCGTGTGTAAAGAACCTGATTTAATGGGAGCATCAGTATACTAATGGAATTAACAAAACTACTAGATAGCATAAAAGTAATTCAGGTTACCGGCGAGGTTCAGAGGAAAGACGTGTCCGGTATATATTACGATTCAAGAAGAGTGGTGAAGAATTCCATATTTGCTGCAATAAAAGGATATAATACTGACGGACATAAGTTTATCCTTGACGCAATAAACAAAGGTGCTATTGCAATAATATTGGAAGATGACAGAAGTGTACCCGGCGATATATTTACACATGAAAAGATAGCTAAAATATTAGTTTCTAACAGCCGCATTGCATTAGCCGAAGTCTCAAATTCATTTTATAAAGAGCCTTCGAAAAAAATAAGTCTCATAGGAATTACAGGAACAAACGGTAAAACAACCACTTCATATTTCATAAAGAGCGTATTAGAGACTGCCGGGCATAAAACAGGATTGGTTGGAACAATTTCGAATTATATAGGAGAGAAAGAGATTCAGTCAACTTTAACTACTCCTGAATCAAACGACTTGAACAGTTTATTCCTTGAAATGTATGGTGAAGGCTGCTCACAGGCAATCATGGAGGTATCTTCTCATTCGTTGGTATTAGATAGAGTATATGGGCTAAATTTTGCGGCGGCAGTTTTTACAAATATTACTTCGGATCATCTTGATTTTCACAAGACATTTGAGAATTATTTTGATGCCAAGAAAATTCTATTCGATTCATTATCGCAGTCAGCCATTGGGGTTTATAATTCGGATGATAAGAATAGTCTAGCCCTGGTAAAAGATTCTAAAGCAAAAGTTTATTCTTATGGAGCCGCATCCAATTCAGATTATAAATTAAGAGATATTCAATTCAACTTAGAGGGAACGACATTCTCGATTGAATATAAGGGTGAGAAATTTGATGGAGCAACATCGCTGGTAGGTGAATTTAATGCTTACAATGCATGTGCTGCATTTGCAGTTACAACCTTACTAGGAATTGACCCGGTTGTTGCATTAAAAGGAATTAAGGATATGAGACAAGTTCCCGGAAGATTTGAAGTAATCGGCAGGGGAAATAAAAAGATTATAGTAGATTATTCACATACGGCAGACAGTTTGGAGAAAGCGCTTTTTGCAATTAAAAAGATTGTTAAGGAAGATATTCCCGTTTATACAGTTTTTGGATGCGGCGGGAATAGAGACAAAACGAAAAGACCGATAATGGGCAAAATCGCATCGGAATTGAGTAAGAAAGTATTTATAACTTCTGATAATCCGCGATTTGAAGATCCAGGTATGATTATCGAAGAAATTAAAGAGGGAATAGAAAGACACAATTATTCAGTAATTGAAAACAGAGAAGAAGCGATAAAGACAGCTATTCAAAATTCAGAAGAAAATGCAGTTATATTAATTGCCGGGAAAGGGCATGAGACTTATCAGGAGATTAAAGGAGTTAGGAATCATTTTTCCGATAAAGAAATTGCGGAGAAATATTTGAGATTATGAAGAAATTAAACTTAACTCTTAATGATTTTTTTGAATTGCCTACTGCAATTATATATAATGCAGAGAAGCTTAATCCTGTAACTTCAGTATCGATTGATTCAAGAAATGTACTGAAGAATTCTCTCTTCGTGGCTATTAAGGGAGATAAACTCGATGGTCATAAATTTGTTAAACAAGCAATAAAAAATGGCTCTTCAGTTATTATAATTGATGAAGAGTACTACAAAGAATTTTCTAATTTAAAGACACCCTTTATTACAGTAAGGGATACAACAGAGGCATTAGGAAGGTTAGCTAAAGTTTGGAGAAGCAAGATAAGAGCAAAAGTAATTGGTATTACAGGAAGTAATGGAAAGACATCGACAAAAGAAATGCTTTCGGAGTTGTTAAGTCAGAAGTATATTGTGAATAAAACAATAGCAAATCACAATAATCACATCGGAGTACCGATGACGATTTTCAGCACGAATCAGAAACATGACATCTTAGTTGCTGAGCTAGGCACAAACCATTTCGGAGAGATAAAATATACTGCTGAAATTTTACAGCCGGACTTTGCTTTAATCACTAACATCGGGGATTCGCATCTTGAATTCTTAAAGAATCGAAAAGGAGTATTGAAAGAAAAATCGTTTTTATTCAAAATTACCGCTGCTAAGGGCGGTATGGTGATTATCAACCTCGATGATAAATTATTAAAAGAAATAGGAAGGAAATTCACAAAAAAAATTTCATATTCATTATTGAACTTATATGCTGATGTAAAGGGAACAATAACTGATTATACTGAGGATGGAAGACCAGTTATAACAATTGAATATCAGAGTCAAAAAATGAATTTTGAAATTCCCTTATATGGAGAAAACAGTGCTAAGAATTTTCTTGCGTCACTTGCCATAGCTTTTAATTTGGGTCTAAATAAATTTCAAATTTTAGCCGGTATTAAAAGCCTAAAACCCGTAGAAAAAAGACTAAATGTTAAGCGATTTAAAAATTTTATTTTGATTGATGATACTTATAATGCAAATCCGGAGTCAATGGCAGCCGCCTTCTTTGTAATGGCAAGAATGAGTTTATATAAAAATAAAATAGCAATTCTCGGCGATATGTTGGAGCTCGGTGAATCTTCTGCTAAACTTCACAAAAATTTGGCTATGTCAATTAAAGAAAATAAAATTGGAAACGTCTATACGATTGGTCCTTTTATGAAAAATTTAACAGAGTCGTTAAAAAATCAAAAGATTAAAACCAAACATTTTAGAAACAGAAATTCACTTAAAGAGTTTTTATTGCTTATGAACTTTACTGACAGCATAATTCTTGTCAAAGGTTCAAGGGGAATGAAGATGGATGAATTTGTTCAAACAATTGAAGCTAAGGCGAATGATTAATGCTATACTATCTATTTGAATATATAAATAAAGTTTTTAGTCCTCCAGGATTTAAGATCTTCCGATTCTTGTCCTTTAGAATGGCATTAGCCGCAATAACCGGTCTTCTTCTTTCGCTTTATCTTGGTCCGAAAATAATTAAGCTCCTTGTGAAACATCAAATTGGAGAAGCTAAAAAGGCTGATGGTCCAAAATTTCACTGGTCAAAAGCCGGAACTCCTACCATGGGAGGGATAATAATTATTCTTTCGGTAATTGTGCCCGTGCTACTTTGGGCTGATATAAAAAGCATTTACATAATTTTAATTTTAGCCGGAACAATTTGGCTAAGCGCTGTTGGATTTTTAGATGATTATTTAAAAGTTATTAAAAAATTTCCCAATGGATTGATTGCGCGGTATAAGCTTCTTGGTCAGGTTTTAATTGGATTAATTGTAGGCTCCGTTATTTATTTCTCGCCGCAGTTTGCTGGAGTTCATTCGGTTACGACAGTTCCATTTCTAAAGAATGTAAATTTTGATTTTTCAATTCTATATATCCCGGTTGTAATATTTATAGTAACTGCAACATCAAACGCAGTTAATTTAACTGATGGGTTAGATGGTTTAGCCATTGGAGTGACAATTATTGTAATGTTAGCTCTGGTTTTCATGAGCTATGTTTCAGGCAACGCAATCTATTCAAATTATCTAAACATTATTTATTTGCCAGGCTCGGGTGAATTAACAGTTTATATAGCTGCGCTTATAGGCGCCTCTTTGGGATTTCTATGGTTCAATTCCTACCCGGCGCAAGTATTTATGGGCGATACAGGTTCACTAGCATTAGGCGGCGCATTTGGAATTTTAGCTGTGTTAATAAAGAAAGAGTTGCTTATCCCGATATTGGGAGGCGTATTTTTTATGGAAACAATTTCAGTAATCGTTCAAAGATTATACTTCAAGTACACAAAGAAAAAATACGGCGAAGGTAGACGAGTTTTTAAAATGGCTCCCATGCATCATCATTTTGAAATGCTGGGTTGGCCTGAACCAAAGATAGTTATTCGATTTTACATAATTGCAATAATTTTAGCCATTGTAAGTTTAGCTTCGTTTAAGATTAGATAATGGAAATAAAAGACAAAAAAATATCGATTATTGGTGCAGTTAAAAGCGGTGTTGGTGCTGCAAAGCTAATAAAACGCCTTGGCGGAATTCCATTCGTAAGTGATTCCGGAAATGCAGATAAATTAGCTGACTCAATCAAGGTTTTGAAAGAAAATGAGATTGAATATGAAGTTGGTAGTCATACAGAAAAAATATTTCAGTGTGATCTAATAGTAATTAGCCCAGGAGTACCGACAAATTCAGCTATCATTCAGAAAGCCACTGAAAGAAAGATTAAAATTATTAGTGAAATTGAATTAGCTTATAATTTTTGCAAAGGTAAGATAGTAGCCATTACCGGTACAAATGGAAAGACTACGACAACAAGCTTGACCGGACATATTTTTAAGGAATGCGGATTCAAAACTTATGTTGCTGGAAATATAGGTGAAGCTTTCTCTGAGATAGCTCTTGATGTAAATGAAAATGATATTGTAGTACTTGAA
The DNA here is from genome assembly GCA_021793635.1 of Bacteroidota bacterium. The sequence goes on along the minus strand of JAJYSI010000103.1, from coordinate 152 downwards.
GTTTCGAGTTTCCAACTAGATTTTATAGACGGATTCAGGCCCAAGATCGCGATGATATTAAACATTACGCCAGATCATTTAAATAGATATGATTATAAGCTGCAAAATTATATCGCCGCAAAACTTAGAATTTATTTAAATCAAAACAGCAG
>JAJYSI010000102.1 GCA_021793635.1 Bacteroidota bacterium | reverse complement strand
GAATCTTTTTGTCGCTGTCAATTTAGACGTTAAAGGAATTCCGGAATATGTCGTCAACCAAAACTATATGGCAGGCATTAAATTTGGGAGTTGGAATAATAAAGGAATAGTGTTTTATTTTTCTTATTATAATGGAGGTGATGTTTTTAGCCAATATTTTACACAAAGGGTGTCCCGTATCGGCCTCGGCTTTATGTTTGATTTTATTTAGATCACAACTGAAATTATTTCTTAATGGACTCAATAATAAGTTCTGTCAAAAATTTTTATGATAAAAGAAGGCTTAAAAAGTCAGCTTTCCTTGTAATAGTCAAATTGCTGATTGCAATCGGTTTAATTTCATATATGGTTTATCATGTTAACCTAAAGGAGATTGCTACGGCATTCGAGAAAGCAGATTATAGATTTATAATTCTAGCAATACTTCTTACCCTTGTAAATATTTCACTTCAATATTTCAAATGGGAGCTTACTTGTAATGCAATTCTTAAAGAATCTAACAGGAAAAAGATTTTCTATTCTTTATTCTATGGATTTGCTGCAGGTCCCTTTACCCCAGCCCGTATAGGTGAATATTTTGGGCGGGCCCTGGAATTTAAAGACAAACCAATGATTCAAGTTACGGTTGCAACCCTAGTCGATAAATTTTTCCTTCTTATCACGATAGCCTTTTTTGGTTCAATTGGCAGTATATTATTTCTTAAGGATTATTATCATGTAAACTCTTATATAATTTTCTCATTATTCGTATTAATATTCGTTTTGTCCTATTTCCTAATTATGCTAATAATAAATCCAAAACTATGGCACAACTTTTTGACCAATCGGATGAGAAACTCTAAAAGATTTCATAAATTTTATTCGGAGGTTCTTCTCCTAAAAGAATTAGATGGAAAGTTTTTGACTAAAATATCTTTGATTTCTTTTCTTTTTTATTCTTGTTTCGTCATTCAATTTGCTGTCCTTGCCTTGGGATTTTCACAGCACGGAAGTTTCATCAATTTTATCTGGGCTGGAAATATGGTAATGTTTGCTAAGACAATTATCCCGCAAATTTCATTTGGCGATTTGGGTGTTAGGGAGGGGGCTTCTATCTTTTTTTTAACCAAAATGGGGCAAACGAGTTCTGTCGGTTTCGACTCCGGAATTTCTTTATTCGGTATAAATGTTTTGCTGCCAGCTTTAATAGGTTTGATTTTGCTAATCAAAAAAAACAATGCTTAATATATTATTGGGATTAATATTCCTTCTCCTTTTAACGTACTATTCGTTTTTTTTGTTAGAAATATTATCCGGTCTGGATAAATTAACTTCGACAAAAGGCATATCAATCCCGGAAGAATTTATTTCCATAATTATACCTTTCAGAAATGAATCTGAAAATATTCTCGGAAGTTTGAGAAGCCTAGAAAGTCAAAATTATCCAAAAGGAAAATATGAAGTCATTTATGTCAATGATTCTTCTGATGATGATTCGCTTCAAAAAATATTATCAGCCCAAAAGTCTTCAAACATTAAAGTAATTTCAGTTCCTGATGACTTTTCGACTTATGCCCATAAAAAAAGAGCAATAAGATTCGGCATTTCTAATTCAACCGGCAGTATTATCATTACTACCGATTCCGATTGTTTACACAATAAGAAGTGGATACAACAAATGGTTTCTTGTTTTGATAACGAAACAGGTTTTGTATCCGGACCGGTAGAATTTATTGAAGAGAAAACTCTCTTTGAAAAATTGCAAAAGCTTGAATTCTCCGGGTTGGTTTTAACCGGCGCGGGTTTGATTGGAATTAACAAGCCTGTAATTTGCAATGCTGCTAATATCGCCTATAGAAAGAATGCCTATGAAACGGTAAATGGATTTAATGACCACCTAAATCTTTCTTCCGGTGATGATGAGTTATTAATGCAAAAAATTTGGTCAAGCGGCAAATACAGGATTAAATTTTGTTGGAATCGGGAAGCAATTGTTTTAACAAAAGGAAATGATTCACTTCAAAAATTTTATCATCAGCGAAAACGATGGGCGAGTAAAGGTCTATTTTATGCCGACAACTTTTTAATAATTAAGCTGATTTTGATTTTTCTGTTTTATCTTGGTCTAATCGCACAAATATTTCTCTCCGTCATTCTATCACCAATTTTTCTTGTTTCCTTCATTATTAGTTTTCTTATCAAAATATCTTTTGAATATCTTATCCTCAAAAAGGGATTGAACTTTATCTTCTCAAAAAAGGTATTAAGATACCTTCCATTAGCGGAATTATTTCAGATCCCTTATATAATTATTGCTGGTATAGCCGGTACCTTCGGTAACTATATCTGGAAGGATCGCCGAATAAAAAGATAATGTCCATTTTCCGCCGAGAAACGTGTCTATATTTCGGTTCAGATTGTTCATTTTATTATACAAAATATCTTTCTTATTCCTCATAAATCATTTAAAATCAATTGTTTTTGATGGCACAACTGTTGAGTATTCTAATTCAGTCATTCAATGAGGTGTGAAATGAAAAAGTTAGTAATTACGTCGATTTTTATAATAATTGGATTATCAACTCAACTAAAAGCTGATGCCGGTTTTTTATCCGGCGGAGAGTTTGGATTTTTTTACTCTTCTCTTTCTCCATACGGAAGCTGGATTCAGATAAACGGCGGAGTAAATGTATGGCACCCGGAAAATGTAGGCTATGGTTGGTCTCCTTATCATTATGGTCATTGGGTTTGGACAAATGATGGCTGGTATTGGGATTCTGATGAACCTTTCGGAAATATTGTTTATCATTATGGCAGATGGTATAATGATGAATCTTATGGTTGGATTTGGGTTCCTGATTATCAGTGGGCACCCGCTTGGGTTGAATGGAGATACGATAACGATTATATCGGTTGGGCGCCGCTTCCTCCTTATGCCTCTTTTTCAGTTGATTTCGGCATTAGATTTACGGCTTCCTATTATATGCCTTATCAATATTATTCTTTCGTTAGTTACAGGTATATGTGTAACCCACATGTTTATAATTATTATCTCGATAATAATTATAAGTATAGAATTTATTCGGCTACTAAATATAGAACCAATTATGGTTTTTCAGATGGTAGGGTAATCAATCGCGGAGTTGACGTCGATTATGTTAGACAAAGAAGCGGCGAAAGAATAGTTGAAAGTAGGATCCAAGGTGTTTCTAATCCTCGTAATTTAGCAACCGGAAGAAACTCAAACTCTATAGTCAGAGCTTTGATTTTGCAAAAGGATCAAATTGATAGAAGTACAGGTAGAAGTTTCCGGATTCAAAAAACAAATAGAGCAACTTCTCTTGATGTGTCAAGAATGGCAGTCGGTAATCGAGGTCAAATTAACAGAAATCCAAGTATTGAGAATCGCAATGGTTCAAATTTCAATCTAAATGATAGAGTAAATAGCTTGAATAATAATAGAATTCAGGAAAACAGTAATAATAGACAGTATAATTATTCTAATCCCAATAGGAATAATGTTGATCGACAGACGCCTCAAAATATTAGACCAAGAAATAATGCCGGCTATTTTAATAACCAGAACAGAAATGAGTCAAAGCCGCAATCTATTGAAAACCGTCAGCAAATAAGAAGAGATGCCCCTCAAAGGAATTCTCCTCAAATTCAAAGAGGCAACGCCGGTAGAAATGAAGGTAATCGAGGCAGTAACAACAGAGGTAATTCAGATAACCAAAGGCATAGATAATTTTTCTATCTCTCTCCTTAAACGGCGCCGGATTTTAATTTGACGCCGTTTTTTTTATTTCTTCTTTTGGAAGAAATTAGAAATCTCTTCGGCAATAAACTCAATATTATCTTGTGATAAACCGGGCCAGCTTGGCATATTAATGCCGTGCCATCCGAGATATTCAGCCACAGGCAGTTTTTGGAATTTATGAGAGAACATCGGCATAGTATGTACCGGGAAAAATGTCGGACGAGTTTCTATTCCTCTATCTTTTAAGTATTCTCTTAAATCTTCTCTGATTTTAGGTGATTCAATGAGAATAGAATACATCCAATATGAATGAAAAACTTCACCATATTCACCGTGATGTTTTACCGGCAAATCTTTTAACGCATCATTATACCATTTTGCTATTTGTCGCTTCTTAAGAATTTTCTCATTAGCTTTTTCTATTTGTGCTAATCCAATTGCGGCGCAAATATTAGTCATCCTGTAATTGAAACCAAGAACATCATGCCAGTATTGCCGGTATTTAGCAAGTCCGTGCATCTTTAAATGATATGCTCTATCGTAAAGAGTTTCGTCATTTGTCACAACCATTCCTCCTTCACCGGTAGTTATGGTTTTATTTCCATAAAAGCTAAATGTGGCTAAATCACCAAATGTACCGACATGCTTTTTCTTATAAGTTGAACCAAATGCCTCTGCGCAATCTTCAATTAAAAAAAGGTTATTTTCCTTTGCAATTTTTACAAGCTCATCCATTTCGCACGGATGCCCATAGAGATGGACAGCCATAATAGCTTTAGTATGGATCGTTATTTTTCTTTTCACATCTTGGGGATCCATTTGCCATGTGTCTTCAAGTGAGTCTACAAAAACAGGGGTTGCTCCGGTAATAGCAATTGTGCTAACAGAAGCAATATAAGTAAATGAAGGAACGATAACTTCATCACCAGGACCAATACCAAGCGTCACAATGGCTAAGTGCAACGCAACCGTTCCGTTGCTTACCGCTGTTGCATGCTCAACTCCGATAAATTTCCTGAAGTCGTTTTCAAATCTTGGTATAAATTCTCCGCGTGATGAAATCCATGATGTATCTAAACATTCATTGACGTATTTCTTTTCATTTCCGTCAAGTGTAGGTTGGTATATAGGAATTTTGTAGCTCATGTTTTTTTCTTTCAAGTTAAGCGTTTGACTTTTTTTCTGCAAATTCTTTAGTTAATCGTATTATCTTTTCTAAATCAATCATTTGAATACATTCAAGATTGTAGGGGCAAACCTTTTTCCAGCAGGGGGAACATTCTAACCCAACCGGTACAAGTTTTTCTCCTCTTCCATATAATTCTATCTCTGCTGCACAAGATAATCCGAACCAAGCAATGATATATTTCTTTAACCCGATTGCCATATGCATCCCAAATGAATCTCCTGTTATTACGATATCACAAATATCCATAAAGCAAGCACCACGGCGTAAGCCTAAAGTAGTGGGTGTTGAAATTACTTTAGCTCTTATTTCTTCGTTAAGCGTTTCAACAATTTTATTGTTTCTCTCGGTATCTTCTTTCCCACCAAGTAGAACAATTTTTAGATTCTTTTCTACTGTAAGTGAATTAATCAATTTAACGTGTTGTTCAATTGTCATTTTCTTATTTGGAAAAAGATTTGAACATCCAGTGTTAAATCCTACATAAGTTTTCGTTTCGTCATAATTAATCTCCCTTTTATAGTTTTTAATAAATTCTTTTTCTTCTTCGGATAAATTAAAAACGTAGGGATCGCGTTTATATTCAAGCTCAAATACTTCGTGGATAATATCTACACCGCTACGTGTGTTTTCTCTAAACTTCTTTTGATCATCATTGCCTAGAATATAGCTGTAAATTGCTCCTTCATTTGCAGGTATAATTTTCCCGTCGGTGTTCAATAAAAAGCCAAGCTTCCTTTTTGCATTTACTTCATTTGCCAATGCACAGGCGTAATCGGATTTGTCTGCATTCATTACATAGTCAAATTCAATTTGCCTTAATATCATCCTTTGTTCTTCTGACCAGGTAAAAACTTTGTAGATATAAGGATTATAAAGCAGAATCTTATCCGCACCCGGCATGGTCATCCAATAAATTGTGCTGACTGGAAATTTCCTTTTAATTGCGTGGAGGATAGGTGTATTATCCAAAACATTTCCGAGTGCATCAAGGGAAATAATTAATATCTTTACTCCCATTTTTGTTTGGTCGTTTTCATGTTGGCAGCCGTTCTCCAAACAATTTTCATAAGAGAAGCATGGCTTATAGCCGTTAAAATTTTTACACTTCGGTATATTTAATTCTGAAATGTTCATCCTTAATCCGTTATAGTTTTCATTTAAGTTGTTGCTAAGCAATGTTAATATTTACTCTTCAATTTCATTATGCTATCAATGACTTCTTTGACAGAAATTCCTTTTTCTATTCCGCAAGTATTTTGATCGGGGCTGCATAATTTCGTACAATTCTCTGCTGTTACTTCAAGATTGATGGAATATTTATTAATAATCCCTTGATGTACCTGGCAGCTCATTGGACGGTGACAATGGAGCCCAATACATCTTATCTCAAGAGCGTCCGCAATATGGAGTGGTCCGGTAGATGGACTAAGGAATATATTAGCCTGACTGATTACCTTTATTAAATCTCTTAGGTCCATCAATTTTTCTGAAAGATTGTAAATCCGGTTAGAACCTAAGTTGTGGATATTTGATAAGAACTCTTTGCTCATTTCCCGGGAAGTTAAAATAAGTTTTGTCTTTTTATCCGGGAAAGTTTCTAAGACTGTTCTAATAAGTTGAAGATATTTATCTTCAGACCAGTTTGGAGCTGAGCCCAGCGAACCAGTGTGAATAAAAATCTTAAAATCTTCGTTACCTATTCCATATTGACTTAGAATTATTTGTGCGTCTGATTTCTCACGTTCAGTAAGGTAAATTTGTAAAGTTAAGTCTGATGTTTCTACTCCGATTTCTCGCGTAAGGTCCATGCAGTAGTCCGCTTCGTGACGAAGGGGAGTGTAGTTATTCCTTGAAACGCTTTTCATTCCGGTTATTACTTCATAAAGCTTATGCCCAACACCGATACGCGTATTTATCCCTGCCCAGAACATCTGGAATGCAGCTCGCTCGGTGGGCATCATCAAAAGTCCGTGTGTAAATTTATGCCTTCTTAATTCTCTTACAACTTTCCAAAAGGATTTCTTATCCAAGTCATCCGTTAATGTTTCATTTAAGTTTGGATTGTTTATTAAAAGATTTTTTGTATGTGGCTGTGTTAATGTAGCAATAAAAGCATCGGGAAAGGCTTTTCGTATTTCTCTTATCATGGGAGTAATAAAAACCACATCTCCAACTCTATCCGTTCTTACAAGCAGAATTCTTTTCATCAATACTTTTATTATAAAAAATGTTGTTCAAAAATAGCAATTCTAAATGAAATATTATACCCTGATGGTTCAATTGACTATAATATATAAACTTGGCTTAATTCTTTTTTATTTGGATATTTAAAAAGAAAATCCATTATATTTAAGAAGTCATTTCTGGGGCCAAAGTTGAAGATGAATAATCATATAGGTGAATAAGCATAACACCGAAAGAGATCTTCAAAAATATATTTAGTAATAAAACGCGGGATTGTCATGAATTCTAAAATCGACCGGATGATTGTATCGATAATAATTGAAACGGTTTCCTTTTTATTGATTGGTTGGCTGTTTGCCGGTAATTATATTTTTAATATTCATTCAACAACGTTCACTTATTTGATCTTTGGAACTGCTTCCATCCTGTTAATCAATATCCTAGAATATTATTCACCTAAAAATTTCATCTTTTCAGCTATTCTATTCGCATTTATTTTTATAATAGCCTATTATAGATACTATGGCCCAATGTCTTTGGCGCGAAACCTTTTATGGTTTGCGGTAATAAGTTTTTCAATTTATGTTTCCTCTAAATTTCTTACTCAAGAAAAATATAAGACTAGGAAATTTCTTGGGGTAGCTGTCTGGATGATAAACTTTGCGGTTGTTTATTTGGTCATGCTTTTGATTAATACTTATATATTTAATTTTTATCCTGCTGCGGCAATAAATCAACTATTAATTATCGCATTTAATATGGGAACATCAATGGGATTAGGAATTGGGATAGGTTATGAAATTTCTAAGAAATATGTGAAAATATGAAATGCATAATACTTAAATGAAAAATATAGACCAGGTAAATTCATTTAATAATTGAAATAGGAGGGATTATGTTTTGTCCTAAATGCAAATCAGAATACAGGGAAGGTTATACGATGTGCATCGATTGCGAAATTGATCTTGTCGATTCGGTTGACTTCCCTACAAAATCCCAATTAAATAAGGAAAGGATTAAAGAAAATATCGGCTTTGTACCTGTCCTTACTATTCATAATATTGAGAATATTTCTTCCATTAAACAAATTCTTGAAGATAGATGGATTGAATACTTCTTTGAAGATGAAAGTCCTCTTATTATATCAGGACTATCAGATAATCAAATTTTAATGGTTCGTGAAGACCAGGTGCCTTCAGTAATTGAATTATTAAAGGACTTTGAAGTAAAATATTTGATTCACGCTACTATGTAAAATTATTAAATATAGGGGGTGTGTGCCAAATTTGGCATACTTTATTTTGAAATATTTAGGTTAGTTATTATGGCTTGTTTTAGGCTTGTCAGATGCCTAGCAGAGGGGTAGTGGGAGTGGCAAAAAACGGGTAAAAAATATTTAAGGTGTGACAAAAATGGCAAACAGGGAGGAGCTCATTGTCGGGAGAATGGGTAATAATCTATTGGCATCTATTGCAAAAATTTGTAATATTAATTTTTCAATCCGTTGCTATAATGGTATATGATATAAATATAGGCGGAAATGTTTGACTTAAAAACAACAAATTAAAAGGTAATACTATAATGCCGAAACTTATTAATAACCCATCAATTATAAAATCTGCAGGTAACAAACCAAAAATTATTGAAGAATATTTTGGTCGTGTCAATTCCAAAACAGAGTCCGTAAGTATTGCTAAAATGAAAAGCCCCGGTGGTTGGATAGAACCGGGACAAACTCCTGATTTCGATGAGTACACTGTCGTTCTTAAAGGGATTTTGAGAGTGACATCACATAATGAAGTTATCGACGTAAAAGAAGGTGAAGCAATTTTAATTTCAAAAGGTGAATGGGTCCAATATAGCACACCGGGTGAAAGTGGTGCAGAGTATATTGCAGTCTGTCTACCTGCTTTCTCTCCTGATATAGTCCATCGTGACGAATAAATAACTCATGTTACGCGTGCGCCAAGGAAAGCTTGTTGTATCTTATCGGTGAAAGACTACCAAAGGGTAGCTAAGTCCGATACGGGCAAAGGTAAGCCGCCAGCCCGTCACTAACTTATACATAATA
>JAJYSI010000101.1 GCA_021793635.1 Bacteroidota bacterium | reverse complement strand
CATGTCGTTTAAATCAAATGCTGTTTTAAAAATTTGTATATCGAGTATACGAATTTTATATTTGTGGTAGCGATGGAGTTCGCTTATCATTCCCTTCTTTTAAGGAATTAATAACTCCTACTTAATTAATTATTTGATTAATCAAGTAGGAGTTTTTTATACTCCTGCCTACTCAAATGTAGGCTTTCCGGAAGGAAAATATGCACAATGAAAGCACTTATTGTCTCAGATATTCACGCAAACTTACCCGCATTAAACGCTGTTCTAGATAAAGACGGCGATTACGATAAACTTATTTTTCTCGGTGATGTTGTGGATTACGGTCCACATCCTAAAGAGTGCGTAAAATTCATAAAAGAAAATGCCGATTATTATGTCCGTGGCAATCACGACAACGCTCTTGGTTACGGTGTTGATTGTAACTGTATGGGCACCTTTCGCAAATATTCAATTGCAACAAGAGCATGGCACAAAACTCTGCTCGATGAGAACGATGTTCATTTTTTAAGAGGAATGCCCACCATTGATAAGTTTGAAGCTGATATAATCTCTTTTTATTTAGCTCATGCTTCGCCTCAAGGCGACATGTTTAAATATCTAAATCAAGACGAGATTACCGGAGAGCTTAAAGGTATTATTGCTGACTATATTCTTGTTGGTCATACTCACGTTCAATATAAGAAAACAATGGATTACGAAATGATTGTCAATCCAGGCAGCGTTGGTCTCGCGCGCGACGGCGGGCAAGCCTGCTATGCTGTTTATGAAGATGACGAAATTCATCTTAAAAGAATCGAATATGATGTTGAAAAAACAATTGCTGATTTAATGAGAAGCCCTCTCCCGCAGACCATAAAAGATGGATTGAAAAATATTTTATTAATAAAATAAATTTATGTTTATTACTAGAAATAGAAAAAAACCGAATAAATTATTGAACTGCACTGAAATGATTAATGCTTTCAAACTTGATGGATGTCCAATTTGCAGAAGAATAGATGCTACAGCTCATAAATACATTGAGAATATTCTTTATGAAAGTGTAACCGGTTTTCAAGTTACTTGATGAATTGACTATAAAACACGCTTACCTTTTTAACAATGGAATAATATCAGATGAAGATGCTGCTCCATTGAAGAAGGTAATAAAATTTATTAGTGGTATGTTTTAACAAATTTTAATTATCACCATATGATTTATTACTGTTCAAATTGCTGGAACGAGATAAATAAGGATTTGGAAATTTGCCCATACTGCGGAAATTCACAACTTTTGCTTAGCCAAGAGCCTTTTGAGAAAAAGCTTATACGGGCTTTAACACACCCGGAACCAACAACAGTTGTTAGAGCTATTAAAATTTTAGGAGAATTAAAATCAAAAGATGCACTTCCTTATTTATTTGAGATTATAAAAACCAAACATGACCCGTTTATAGTTTCCGAAGCAGTAAAAAGTATTCTGGGAATTGATGATGGAAAAGACTCGATGCATAAAATAAAAAGTTTTCTTAAAATTGATCTAGGGATATTAAATCCTTTAACTAATAATCAAATTACGCTATAATTTATTTATGTATTGAATATGCAACTTGTAAAACAATATTCAGATAAATTTGATTGCTTAATTCAGCTTTCAAAAAATTATAATCTTAATGATATTGCATCAGAATTAAAATCGGAATCGGATAAATTAAAAAACGAATATCTTTATCTGGTAGTAATAGGTCAATTCAAAAGAGGAAAAAGCACATTAATAAATGCATTAATTGGCAATGATCTTCTTCCAACAGCGGCGCTGCCTCTTACTTCAATTATTACGATGATTAAGTTCGGCGAACAACAAATAGTTAAAATAGTATTTGAAGATGAAAGCGTTCTTATTATTCTGCAACATGAATTACATAATTACATAACCGAATTCGGTAATCCTAAAAATGAAAAGAAGGTAAAGCTTGTAGAAATAATTTTCCCTTCTGAATTTCTAAAAGACGGAATAGTATTAATTGATACGCCGGGAATCGGTTCTCTGTTCCTTCATAACACAAAATCCACCGAGAGTTTTGTGCCTAAGATTGATGCCGCAATCTTCGTACTATCCGTCGATCCCCCAATCACTCAGACCGAGTTTCAATTTTTTGAGGAAGTTCACTCTAAGGTAGATAAGTTCTATTTTGTGATGAATAAAGTAGACTTAGTAGATAAAAAATCCGGGAAAGAAATAATTGATTACACAAAAAATATTTTGTTATCTTCAAGACTTAATTTTGATCCCAAAATATTTCCCATTTCTGCAAAGCTTGCTCTGGAAGAAAGATTATGCAATGATAAATCAAATCATTCGACTTCGGGTATTTTATTATTAGAAAATGAAATTAAAAGTTCAATCCGCTTAGAAAAATTTGCTATTCTTCAAAGCAGCGTAAAAAGGAATTTTGATAAATATATTTCGCAGCTTTCCTTTTCAATAGAACTTGAACAAAACGCTCTGCGTACTCCGGTAGATATTTTTACAGACAAGATTAGGAAGTTTAATTTTGAGATGGATAAAATATCTGGAGAAAAAAAATTGGCGTTGTATAATTTTAACGGTGAAATAAGTGAATTAATTACGAAACTTTGGGATGAAGTTAATGAATTCTCTAAATCATATTCGCAAACACTTTATAAAAATGTTGCGGAATATCTGGAATCATTAAACAAAACAATACCGAAAACAAAATTGGGTCCTCTTGCAAGAGAATATTTCGCATCGAAACTTTCTTTCGACTTTGAGGAATGGCGACTTAAAGTTGAATTCAACTTAATGAAAAGATTTTCTTTTATTGTAGATCAATCGACATCTAAAATAAATGACTTAGCAAAAAAAGTCACAGAAATTACTGCGAATCTTTTCGATATTTCTTCGCCTCTAGAATTGGATAAACTTGTTTTCAAAACTGCCTCTAAATTCGCTTACAAAACTAAAGACGACCCGCTTTTCCTGGAAATTGATGTTTACAAACTGTTCCCATATTTACTGCCGCGGAATTTTTTAATTAATTTGATATTAAAGAAGATGAAAAACGAAATCAATGATAAATCCGGGTTAAACTCCGGCAGCATAATGGGATTTTATAGAAATTCAATTGATGAAGCTTCATTAAAGTTTAATTATGAAATGGATGGCAAAGTTGACCAGGTTATTGCTTACATAAATTCTGCTGTTTCTGCTGCACTGAAAAATAAAAGTCTAAGTGAACAACTTATAAGCACAAAGTTAGAAAAGATTAATGATGATCTTGCTTTGCTTAATTCATTGAAAACAATTGAAAATTAATGTTATGAAAGCTGAAATATTACTTCCAGATAATCATCGTAGAAGCTTATCCGTTACCGCCAAAATGATTGAGGAAGGATTAGACGAAGTGGAATCGAAACTGAAAGGCTTTTCAAACCATAAGATTACTCAAATCCTTGAAACATCGTATGATCTTGAAACAAAAGAAAAAATTTATGCAATAATAAATGAGATAACTGCTATCAACAAGGAAATGTTTACATCGCTTTCTTTAACTCCGCAAAAATCTTATGAAAGTCGTGTAGTTCTATCTCAAGCGGTTTACCTTTGGAGTATTTTAATCGACAGCACTTCCAAAAATTTAATCCGCTATGGCGATCTTACACCGGAAGAATGTGAGCTGATTGATGGTTATGTTTTAAAAATTTTAGGGTTACTTGAAAAGCTAAAAGGATTTAATGGATAATTTTTTTTATCCAAATGATCTATTTAAATATATCTCCCTTAATAAAACTTACGTGCCTGCAGAGGACGTGAAAGTTAAAATATTGACCGAAGGGTTGCACAATGTTCACAAACGGTGATTTTTGAACTGTATAAAAATATTTTTTTTACATTCAGAAATTAACTTTATTTCTTTGGCGTTTGGGTTTGCTGAACCGGTGCAGTTGATTGCGGCGGCAAACTTGGGGTTTGAGGAACTTGCCTTCCGGAACCTTGAATTATTTTTTCTCTTTGTGCCGCACTTGATTGACCGGGTAAAAAGAAAAGATTTACAATAATTGCCAAGACAGCAATACTTCCTGCAAGCCACCAGGTTGCTTTACTAAGAAAATCTGCTGTTCTTCTAGTTCCGAACATAGTTCCCATGCTAGAACCTGCACCAAATGTTCCCGAAAGTCCGTCACCTTTACTTGCCTGCATAAGGACAATTATCATTAAGAAAAGTGAAATTAAAGACAATATTACAATCAAAAAAGAATACATAATTATTAACTCCTAAATATTTGTAGCGGGGGAGGGATTCGAACCCCCGACACGTGGATTATGATTCCACTGCTCTAACCAACTGAGCTACCCCGCCGATTTTTAATTTTTAGCGTGTAAATATAGGAACAATTACCTAAAATATCAAAAACTTAGGGCATTCAGAATACAACTTGAAGGAATAAGTAATTTATACGATTTACTCATTCTGATGATGATTTCTTGCTCTTTATTTGTTATTCAAGTGATTTTTGCACTAATTGACTTCCATAAATAATCGAGAAGTTCAGGAATTCCCTGCTTTGTAGCGGATGAAAACAGCAACAACGGGGAATCGCTGTTTCTTATTTTTTTCTTAGAAATTTTTTTTAGCTGATCAGCGTCAACCAGGTCAATTTTTGATAATGAGACAATTTTTTTCTTCTCTGCAAGTTTGGGGCTATAACTTTTTAGTTCGTTCAGTAAAATGTTGTAATCGCGCTGATAATTTTCTGAAGTAACATCAATCAAGAACAAAATTATTTTTGTTCGTTCAATATGCCGTAAAAATTTATGACCTAATCCTTTTCCTTCATGGGCACCTTCAATTATGCCGGGGATATCAGCAACAGTAAAGCTCTGGTAATCTTTATATCTTACAATTCCTAAATTCGGTTCAAGAGTTGTGAAAGGATAATCGGCTATTTTTGGTTTAGCCGAAGAAATGGTTGAAATTAAAGTTGATTTGCCCGCATTCGGAAAGCCAACCAATCCAATATCGGCAATAAGCTTAAGTTCCAAAATTATTTTTTTCTCTTCGCCTGCTTTTCCGGGTTCTGCAAATCTTGGTGTTTGATTAGTAGGGGTTGCAAAATTACTATTCCCCTTCCCACCCTTTCCGCCTTTTGCAATAACTATTTTTTTTTCATCTGTATCCAGATCGAATAAAACTTTTCCTGTTTCCGGATCTTTAATAACAGTTCCAACCGGCACTTGAATTACAATATCCTCCCCGTTTTTCCCATCCTTAAGTGCGCTTGCTCCATTATCTCCTTTGCCGGCTTTATAATGTTTTCTATATCTAAAATCGAGAAGTGTAGAAAAATTATGATGAGCTTGAAAGATAATATCTCCACCTTTTCCGCCGTTTCCGCCGGATGGTCCTCCTTTGGGAACATATTTTTCACGTCTAAAGGTAACAGCCCCATCGCCTCCTTTTCCGGAAGCAATTTCTATTTCCGCATAGTCAATAAACATAATTAAGCCTGGTCAAAATAATTTGAAACCGCGTTAGTTAGGGTAACGGCTTCCTGCGAGTATGGATTTACCCGGTATGTAATAAAAACAGTTTTTAATATCTCCGTCGCCTCATCATATGAAATGCATTCCGATATTTTTGCAACCGTGCCTTCAAAATCTTCGCGGTCTTCATTAAAGACCGATGAAATAATTTTCCTTATATCTTTTTTGCTCAAATATTCATAGACATCTTTATCATAGCGCTTAATATTTTTTTTATTTGAACTTGCCTGAATTTGGTTATCTTTATTTTCATCTTCCGATTGAAAGCTTAATTTTTCTTCACCTACTAATTGTATTTCATCTTCGGCATTGTCGATAAATGGACTTCCTTTGTCTTTGCCAAAAACCTCATCTACATCTTGCAGAAGAGAAATATCATTTTCTTTTTCTTCATTTTCAGTTACCAGAGGTTCATCTGAACTATCCTTCGGCTCAATTGTAAACTCGAAATTATTTAAGTCGGTTTTTATTTCCATCAATTCATCTTCGATGGATTGAAGTTCGGAATCATATAGAGATAGCAGATCGTCGTCAATTAGCCCATTCTCAATATTTTCATCTTTTGATTTTTCATTTGGGGATTGTTCGGTATCCGTTAAAATTATTTTGTTTTTCTTTTTATTTTCCGGAATTTCCTGCTCTTCTAAATTAAAAGTAGATAACTTTTTATCTTCTTCTTTGTCTTTTTCAATGGAGCTATTTTCGTTTGCATTAGTTTGGAAAAGATTGTTTTGGGTCTCTGTAATAATCTCTTCTTCCGTTGTTTTAATAGGTTGAGGGAGTGTTGATGAATACAGGACTTTTCTAATCTCTTCGATGTTAAAATTTTGATTTGACTCAGCAGGGAAATATTGTCTTACCTTAAACTGATAATCAATCAAGTTTTTCTCTTTAAGGAAAAGCTCAAAATAATTGGGAGAAATTGTGGTTTTGTTAACACCGCCTTCATTAAAAAATTCCGCAGTTGAATAAATCGAGTTATCCAAAAACTTTTCAGCTTGTTCTGAAAATAGTTCTTTGTCAATTTTGGTGAGAATAGCTTCGAATTCAGTAATACTTAAAACAGATAATTTTCTTTTAGAAAGATAGCCGAGAAAAATATTCTTAATATAATCATAATAATAAATGTAGTTGAAAGCTAATTTGATTTCCTCAAATGTTTTCTGCTCCGATTCATTAAAGACAAGTTTTACTAATGACCAGCGAGGTCTAATAAGAAAGTTAATGTTAAACGAAACAGCTTGAAGCATTAATTTCTTCATATCTTCAAAAGATATTTTTTTATCCCTTTTAATTTCTTCGCCGATAATGTTCAAATGTTTTGCTATTTCGGCGCCAGAATAATCAAAAGCAGATTGTTGAAGAAGTTTTTTCCTATCTTCAAATATAAGGAAATCCAATTCAGCAGAAATATATTGAATAATTGCCGGATGAACATCGCTGCTTAACAGTTTAGCAAATGTAAAAAACGATCCGAAGTTTTTAACTTTATTAAGGCTAAAGTCAGATATAAATTTTATTTCTTTCTCAAACATCAAAATTCTCTCTAAATGACAATTCAAAATAAAAAAATCCCGAGTAACTTGCCTGCCCATATGCAGCAAAAGGTCGGGATTTAGAAGGAAAATTGATTTTATATGTTCTCAATCAACCAATTCTTCAGTTTTAAACTTAGCGCTGATGTATTCCCGATTCATTCTTGCAATGTTAGATACGGAAATACCTTTTGGGCATTCAGCTTCGCAAGCATAGGTATTTGTACAACTACCGAAGAGATTTTCATCCATAACCTTAACCATAGCTTGAACTCGTTCATACCTTTCGGGTTGGCCTTGAGGCAAAATAGCAAACTGGGAAACCTTTGCAGAAACAAAAAGCATCGCAGAGGAATTTTTACAAGCTGCAACACAAGCGCCGCAGCCAATACATTCGGCGGCATCAAGAGCAAGGTCGGCTATTTTTTTAGGAATTAGAATAGCATTTGCATCAGGTGCACTGCCTGCGTTGAAAGATACGAAACCCCCAGCTTGTTGAATTTTATCAAAACCGGATCTATCAACAATAAGGTCTTTAATTATGGGGAATGCAGTTGCTCTGAATGGTTCAATAAAAAGAGTTTCACCGTCATTAAAATTACGCATATGCAATTGACAGGTAGCTGTCTTAGGTAATGGGCCGTGAGGATGCCCATTAACGACTAGCCCGCATGTACCGCAAATACCTTCGCGGCAATCGCTTTCAAAAGCAATAGGTCTTTTACCTTCCGCTTCCAAATGATTATTTATTTCGTCGAGTATTTCAAGGATTGATGAATCAGGCGATACGTCTTGTTTGAACTCTTCAAAATAACCTTTTGATGAAGGAATTTCCTGTCGCCAGATATTTAACGTCAAATGAATATGATTTCCTTCCATTATTTGTAACTCCTCGTAGCTAATTTTATATTATCAAATTCAAGATTCTCTTTGTTTAGTTCCCACACGCCCGGCTTTTTAAATTCCCAGGCTGCTACATAAGAATATTCATCATCTCTTCTTAATGCTTCACCTTCGACTGTTTGATATTCTTCGCGGAAATGACCGCCGCAGCTTTCATTCCTGTTTAATGCATCAATTGCCATCAGTTCACCAAGTTCAAGAAAATCAGAGACTCTGCCTGCTCTTTCAAGCGTCTGATTAAGTTCATTTCCTTTCCCGACGATTTTAACGTCCTTCCAGAATTCTTGGCGTAATTCACTGATACTTTTGATAGCTTGCTTCAATCCTGTTTCGCTGCGGGACATTCCAACTTTGTCAATCAGAATATTACCGAGGCGTTTATGGATTGAATCGACAGTTTGTTTTCCATTAACATTTAATAATTTACTTACATTTTCTTTAACATTATTTTCTGCTTCTTTGAATTCATTAGATTTTGGATCCACTTTAGCCGGTTTCTCTGTTGTAAGATAATTTCCGAGTGTGTAAGGAATAACGAAGTAACCGTCAGCAAGTCCTTGCATAAGTGCGCTTGCGCCGAGTCTATTTGCGCCATGGTCAGAAAAATTAGCTTCTCCGAGAACGAATAAGCCCGGGACATTGCTCATCAGATTATAATCTACCCACAGACCGCCCATTGCATAGTGAGGCGCAGGATAAATCTGCATAGGAACTTTATAAGGATCTGTACCTGTAATATTTTGGTACATAT
The DNA here is from genome assembly GCA_021793635.1 of Bacteroidota bacterium. The sequence continues at coordinate 461 of JAJYSI010000101.1, read as the reverse complement.
CCAATAAGTTTCCGTACTTATCTTTAACGCCTTCCTTCCCGATGCGATTAAATGCTTCTGATAAATCGAGATATACTGCTCTGCCTCCGTTGACCCCTCGCCCTTCGTCACAGACATACATTGCATTACGCGAAGCCACATCGCGAGGAACTAGGTTCCCAAAAGCAGGGTATTTTCTCTCAAGGTAATAGTCTCTTTCATCTTCTGGAATTTGATTAGGAGACCTCATATCACCTAATTTTTTCGGTACCCAAATTCTTCCGTCATTTCTTAAGCTTTCGCTCATTAATACTAATTTTGATTGATTTTCACCATGCACAGGAAGACACGTTGGATGAATTTGAGTATAACATGGATTAGCAAATACAGCACCGCGTTTATGAGCACGCCATGAAGCAGTTACGTTACTATTCATAGCATTAGTCGATAAGAAATATACATTTACATAACCGCCGGAGATC
>JAJYSI010000100.1 GCA_021793635.1 Bacteroidota bacterium | reverse complement strand
AGTATAGATGAGAAAATTTTACATTTATTTCTTTACTATTTTTCTAATATCAACTTTATTTTATAGCTGTTCTACAGGTACTTTGGAGAGAGAGACAACTAAGCCTAAGCCCCCGGTTAGCATAAACAAAGAAAGCAAGGTAGACACAGTTAAAAAGGAAATAGTCTCCTTTATTGATTCTCTAAGGGATTCTAGAGTGGAATCAATAAAAATTGATTCGGTAAAAAAAACAATTGTTATTATCTGCAACAAAGGACTTTCATACATTCCATTTCGCCAAGACAATGTTAAAGATATTTATTCTGAAGTAAAGAGTGATTTTGGAGAAGATTATAAAGATTATTCATTTACTATTAAGACGCTAAGTTATCCAATAGAAGATTTGATCCCTAATTATTTTAGGGCTGATACTACTGAATATGATACAGCACGGATGCCCTCAAATCATTACCGTCCTAGTCCAGTAGCTCAAGACATAAGTAAAACATTTATTCCATCCAGCGGGTTGTTTAATAGAAATATTGTAGTATGGCCGAGCCATGGTTGGTACTATGCAAATAAGGAAGACAGATGGGAATGGCAGCGCCCTAGGCTTTTTCAGTCAGTAGAAGATCTGCTACCACTCTCTTTCACAGTACCATATTTATTGCCTATGCTTGAAAATGCGGGGGCGGTAGTTTTTGATCCCCGGGAAAGGGACATACAAAAATATTCAGTTGTCGTTGATAATGATTCTCGCAAAGATGTGAAAAAAAGATGCTATTTAGAGACAAAAAAAGATAGAAAGCACAGGTGGAGTAAAGGTATAAGTGCAGGCTTTGCTTCCGGTAATCCCCCCTATCCATCTGATTATAATCCATTTGAAAAAGGGACATATAGGACTGTACATTCCGATACAAAAGTATCAGCCTCAGTCAGTTGGATACCGAATATTCCTGAAGACGGTCATTACGCGGTTTATATTTCATATCATGCATCAGATAGAAATGTTTCCGACGCAAGATATACTATTTACCATAGCGGCGTAAAAACGGAATTTAAGGTGAATCAGCAAATTGGCGGAAGCACTTGGATTTATCTAGGTGAATTTAAATTTGAAAAGGGTTATCATCCTAAAGAAGACAAAGTTGTTTTGACAAACAAAAGCGGAGAGCCCGGTAAAATTATTTCATGCGATGCTGTTCGTTTCGGAGGTGGTATGGGAATAATAGAAAGAGGAGGAGAAGCGAGCGGTCGTCCTAAAATATTTGAAGGAGCTAGATATTATCTTCAATATGCAGGAATGCCGGATTCACTTGTTTATGATTTGAACAAAAACAAAAATGATTATAACGATGATTACCAAAGTCGTCCGGAATATGTAAACTATTTATACGGAAAACCATTCGGGCCTAACCTTGATAGAGACATAAAAGGTCTCGGTATCCCGGTCGATCTTTCTTTAGCTTTTCATACAGACGCAGGAATTATTCACAACGATACTACTATCGGAACGCTTTCTATTTACAGCATTTCCGATGCAAAGCATAAACCATATTTCCCTGACGGAATGTCGCGTCTTGCAAATCGTGACCTTGCCGATCTTGTACAGACACAAATAGTTAGTGACATAAGAGCTAAATATGACCCTGCTTGGACACGACGTCACTTAGAAAACGGAAATTATAGCGAATCCCGCAGTCCTAATGTTCCTTCACTTTTAATAGAGCTTTTATCGCATCAGAATTTTCTTGATATGAAGTTTGCCCACGATCCTCAATTCCGTTTTGATGTAGCAAGAGCGATGTATAAAGGAATGCTTCGATTCATAGCCACAGAGAATCATTATAAATACGTTGTAGAGCCATTACCGGTAAATCATTTTATGAGTTCAATGGACAGTGCTGGTGATGTCACGTTAAAATGGCAGCCTACAGAAGATCCGCTTGAAGTAACGGCTAAGCCGGATAGATACATCGTATACACCAGAGCAAATGATGGAAGCTTTGATAACGGCGTTCTTGTTTATAATCAAAGCTATGAAATTAAGAGAATAAAGCCAGGGGTTATATACAGCTACAAAGTAACGGCAGTAAATAACGGCGGAGAGAGCTTTCCCTCGGAGATACTTTCGGTCTGCAGAATGGATAGCCGTAAGAAGCCTGTATTGATAGTCAATGGGTTCTATAGAGTAGCGGGACCGGCATACGTGCAGAGTGCAAAGTTCACGGGTTTCTTAAATGAAAAGGATCCGGGTATTGCCGACAGGTATGATTTAAGCTATACGGGAAGTGAATATGATTTTGATTCAACACATCAATGGATATCGAATGATAATCCGGGCTGGGGTGCAAGTCATGCGGACTATGAAGCGCATGTAATTGCGGGTAATACATTTGATTACCCATACATTCACGGTCAATCAATAATGAAGTGTGGGTATCCTTTTGTTTCGGTAAGTGCACAGACAGTAGAGGATAATTCAGTTGAGTTGACTAACTACAAATTTGTCGATTTAATTCTCGGTGAACAAAAGTCTACACATTGGGAAAGAGCGAAGGAAGACTCGCTGAAGGGAGTAAGGTTTAAGGCATTCCCGGAAAAGCTACAGCAAGCAATTAGGAGATATTGTAATTCGGGAGGGAATTTATTTATATCAGGCTGTTATGTTGCCAGTGATATTTTTAACCAAGGGACAGCCGACAGCACAGATATAAATTTTGCTGAAAAGATATTACATTATACATTCGGTACGGGGCATGCGGCTAGGACTGGTGAGGTTTTCTCGGCAGATCAATTATTCATGAAGAAGTTTAGTGGTTTTAGTTTTAATACGAAGTTTAACGACAAGATATACGCTGTAACGGCGCCGGATGAAGTTGAGCCGGTCAATGGTTCTAAGACAATCTTGAGATACACAGAGAACCAGTTCAGTGCAGGGACAGCATACAAAGGGAAATACGGCGCTATTGTTTTCGGGTTCCCTTTTGAAACTATTGCTAATCAGGATGTCAGAAATGATGTTATGAATAAGATACTAAGTTATTTTGGACTACAATAATAATAAGGCGGGCTTAATATGAGAAAAAATAATTTACTTTTAATTATTTCATTTGTTTTTCTTGTTTCATCATTTAATATAGCACAGACAGTAACGCCATCGATAACAAGCGTTACCGTTAGCCCAGTTACCGGCTCGTCTGAAGCTCAGCCATTTTATATTAATGGTACAAATTTTCTGACCGGATGCACGGTAACATTAAGAGATATTACAACAGGTCTGATAATTACAAACAGAGCAATAATAAGTCAGAGCAGCGCTCAAATTCAATTGAGCATTAATTTTCCTATGGCGGCAGATAATTGGAGTGTTGAGGTAATAAATCCAGGCAATATATCTTCAGGACAATTTAACTTTCAAATAGTTATTTCTAACCAATTGAATTATGTTTTAGGGATAGATATTTCTCATTATCAAAGTGATCCCCCTTTGGCGCCGATTAACTGGGATGAGGTAAAAAAATCAGGGGTGACGTTTGTGTTTACTAAAGCAACTCAGGGGACAAGTTATACTGATCCTTTCTATAAGTCTAATATGACTGATGGCAATAATGCCGGACTATTGATGGGTGAATATCATTTTGCAAATCCTACTAACTTAAACGCAATTGATGAAGCTAATCATTTTCTTGCTGTGGCAGGTCAATTTATAAAAAAAGGTTATTTGCCGCCGGTATTGGATTTGGAAGACAATCCAACAAACATGAGCAGCGCTGCATTATCTGCCTGGGTAGAATTATGGATGAGTACAATAAAACAACAAACGGGAGTTGACCCTATTATTTATACCAATAAAAATTATGCTTCATTTTTAAGCGGATCATTGAACAAATATCTATTGTGGATTGCAGATCCTTATACCAACCCTTCTTCGCCGGTGACAAATCTTGGTATTTGGTCAAATTATACATTCAAACAATTTAGCTGGACAGGGAATGTAACCGGCATACCAACTCAAGTGGACGAAGATGCTTTTAAAGGTGATTCCGCATCTCTTTATAACCTAGTAATAAATAATCCTTTAAGAGTTGAAGTTGAGAATAATACCGTTCCAGGATCTTATTATTTATCTCAAAATTTTCCTAATCCGTTTAATCCTACTACGACAATAAGATATTCAGTTCCTAAAACAGGTTTAGTTACTATAAATATTTATGATGTATTAGGTGAGAAAATTGCTTCTTTAGTAAATGAAGAAAAACCGGCAGGAAATTATAGTATACAGTTCACGATTGGCAGCAGGCAATTGGCAAGCGGTATTTATTTTTATAGAATGACAGCCGGTGAATTTATTCAAACTAAAAAGTTAATTATATTAAAATAGTATTCTGACTGCTCCCATAAAATATAGGGGCTCTTCTCCTTAGTGAGTGGGTAAATTATAGCAAAATATTACAGACGAAATATATTTAACTATGCCACGCTATTACTTGCTACCTATTATCTCTTCTTTCATTAAAATACTTAGAAATAGATATATATAATTCCGTTTAGTTAGTAGTTGAACATTGATTAGTAAATTAAATAACCGATTGAGAGATTCGACATTCCTGTTTCTATAATACTCAGTATATAAAACGAGTATTTGTGAGTAACATTATTTATCGAGCATACATGTTAGGATCTTGAGACGAAGATATTCTTCATCACGCAGACCATATGCACGTCTTTGAATGACACGAATCTTATTGTTCAATCCTTCAACAAAACCAAGAGGAACTTTGTTCTCCGGTTGGCAGAAGGCGGCAATGCCATCCCAGTGTCTCTCGATTAGATTGGCAAACTCTTCATACGGCTTTAAGCGTTGCCACCGAAGTGATGCTTTCCAATTGTCGAAGAACTTACGGGCCCATGCTTCGGAGCGGTAATCCCAAAGCTGTCCAAATGATTCTTTGAGAATATAGGCGGTGTTCAAACGCTTATTTGCACTAAGCAGAGTCCTAAGCGCCTTCTTTCCGGAGAGTGTGAGATTTTCCTGATGCGACAGAAGATGATATTTCTGACCCTTAATAAAACGTCGTTTACTACCGGAGAGGCGCGCATACTCGTTCTTACGGACAGTGTCTAACGCTTTACCCAAATGTGCTATGATGTGGAACTTGTCGTAAAGAATGGCTGCTTGAGGAATATGCACACGAGCAGCATTTTCAAATGGTCCCCACATATCCATCACTGCAAGCCTTATACGCTTTGTTTTCAAGGGTCCAAGCCATTGATAAAATATATCCATGCTCTCTTGCGAACGATTCTTTCCTCCAAACCAGATGGGACACCGTCTCTCCAAATCACTGACTACAATCCTGTAGGTGTGTCCTTTACGGACAGAGATCTCGTCAACACCAATCACACTGGGTCGTGGTTTAGGCGCACGACGAAGCTGCTCCTGCATAAACTGCTTGTCCAGTTCCTTGACCGTCTTCCAATCAAGCCGAAACTCCTTAGCAACAGCGCTGATGGTTGAACTCCGGCAGCGTTCTCCGATATACATCGCAAAGCGCTTGGTGTAGAATGGATTGTCCGCCAAAAAGGCAAAACGCTCCTGCTTCACAATGCGGCAACTCTGACATTTGACGCGACGTATCTCCAGTTCCAGAAATACACGGGCATCGCCACAGGAAAGGTCGCGAACACGGCGCTTCTTACGATCATAAAAACTCTTATGAGACTTTCCACAAACTGGACACTTTGTTTTTTTTCGCTACGCTTCAACACGATCACTCTTGCTTTTGAATCTCCAAATATTCCTTTCACCTGTTGGAAAGCACTAAATCCAGGAAATCGATACGCATCTGTCAGGCGTTTAGGTTTGCTCATATGTTTCTTATAAATATTTATTACTACTATATTACACAAATTCCTTGACAATATTCGTTATTCTGCTTATGTTAAATGCTAATTCACCCACTTGGTTGGGAGAAGACCCAATATAGGAAGTAATTTTTTAACATCTTCTAAAAGTTTCATCCAAATATATACTTTATAGTTTTTCCTGGCACTCATTTCAGGAGCATAATCTTTTTTGTAAGTAATACAGAAGGAGCCTGCAATACGACAATGTAAACTCCTGATGCTAATCTTGATCCATCAAACTGAAGTCTATAATTTCCTTTTTTAATTTCCCCGTCAACTAAACTTTCAATTAATTGCCCCATGATATTATATACTTTAATTGTAACAAGCGAACTGCGGTTAATACTAAATAAAATATTTGTTGCCGGATTAAATGGGTTCGGATAGTTCGACAGAGAATAATTTTCAGGAACATTAGCCGAGGCAAATTCATTGCCTATAGAAGTTGTTGTCAAATACTTTTGTTTTAGATTCATTATCCTGCTATAAGCGGAGTCAATTAATGATTTGGATATAGCGCCTACGGCAACTTTTTGGGAAATTATATTTATAACGCTATCAACAATCGACTCTTTATTTGAGCCTAGATTAGTAGCAAATAATAAAATATCATCGCCCGCATTTACTGCAAGCTCAATGGCTTTGCTAAAAGTATATTGAGTGGAAATCGCACCCATCAACATATCGTCAGTTATGACAACTCCCTTATATCCCAATTTATTCCGCAAGAGTCCGGTAATAACATTATTAGAAAGAGATGCCGGATAAAGAGAATCAAGATGTTCATTATAAAGATGCCCTGCCATAATTAGATCTGAATAATTGTCTGCAATAAGTTGTTGATAAGGGATCAATTCAGAATCAGCCCAAGTATTTGTTATATCTGTAATGCCCAAGTGAGAATCTGAAGTAGCGCTTCCATGCCCGGGGAAATGCTTTAGTGTAGTAATAATATTTTGTTTATGCATTTCATCAATAAAAGCGGCAGAATAATCAGAAACCGTTATTGGATTCGGGGAAAAACTTCTTTGATACTGTCCTATAGCCGGACTATTTGGATTAACATCGACATCGACGACAGGGGCGAAATCAATTGAGATTCCGCTTGAAGAAAGCCACTGAGCCATTTCAGATGCCTGTGCTCTAGTTGAATCGATTGACGCAAAGATAGTCCCGAGTTGATATTCAGAATATGTATAGTCAAAACCATTGCTTTTTGTCAGACGTGCAACTTGCCCTCCTTCCTGGTCGGTCGCTATGAATAAAGGGATCTTAGATAATTGCGTTAACTGAGAAGTTAAACTTTTCAACTGACCCGGGTTATTAATATTTCCACCATATAAAATTACCCCGCCAAGATTTCTGTTTTGTAGATCATAAGCAAGAGAATCCGGAACTGTACTTCCGGTAAACCCCACCATTATCATTTGCCCAATTTTATACTGCAGACTTGCCTGCGAATATATTGGGGAGTTAATAATAATTAAAAATAAAAGGATTGTACTTGTATGAATAATAGCGGTAAAATATTTTCTCAAAATGTTCCTTAAAAAATATATTTATAATTGGTGGTTAAAATAAATTTAGAGTTCGTAATAACCTATGAAGTTATGAGGAAATATGATTTATCCAGCAGGCAAGGTCAATATAACTTGTTTATAAGTTATCCGATAAATAATTATGATGTTACACTCAACATTGAACCTTAAACTTGCTCTTGGACTTAAACTTGATCTTGATCTTGCTCTTGAACTTGCGCCTGCATTAACGATATAAATAATATTTCTTCGACAACTTCTTAAATTTCTTCACATCTTTATAAAGAAATTCTTTCACATCATCGTATTTCATGTTTTTTGAAAACAGCTCTCTGACCTTAGAAGTTCCGCATACTTTATCAAAAAAATTAAGTCTTTCTTTGGAAGCCAAAGTAAAAGGATTTTTATCAGGGTACATTTCTGTTTGGACCTGCATAAATAAAAATTGAAGACTCATTAAATTAACTTTTCGGTAATTGGTAATATTAATTTCTACACCGTGTAGTTCTTTATTTTTAAATATTCCGTAATATGGTTTAAAATTAATCGGGCGGAACAGAACTCCCTTCAATTTAAGCGCATTCATTTTTTCTGCGAGCTTGTCTGCATCTATCCACTCTGCAGCGAAAATCTGAAAAGGAAGAGTATACCCCACACCTTCGGATAAAGTCCCCAGTTCACCCATAATACCGCTTGAGACGTAATATTCAGGCGTATCGAAATGCGGTATGTGAGGTGAAGTTAATACCCATGGAAGTCCGGTTTGTTCAAAGGACATGCTTCTTCTCCATCCTCTCATTCGGACAACAGTCAGCCTGCATTTTTCACCGTCCTTTAACATTCCTCGCTTGTTAAGCATTTTAGCAAGCTCTCCGCAGGTTAATCCGTACACATAAGGAATTTTATAGGCGCTAACGAAAGATTGGAATCCATCTTCGACCAAATTGCCTTCAACTTTTCTGCCTCCGAGAGGATTAGGCCGGTCAAGCACAACAATAGGAATATTATTTTCCGCCGCTGCTTCCATAGCTTTTCCCATTGTACTTATATATGTATAAGAACGGCAGCCGATATCCTGGATATCATAGACCAGCACATCAATACCTTTCAGCATTTCGTGAGTAGGTTTGCTTGTCTTTCCATAAAGAGAATATACCGGCAGTCCAGTTTGTTTATCTGTGTAAGATTCTACATTAGCGCCTGCAGAGAAATCTCCCCTTACACCGTGTTCTGGACCGAACAGGGCAACAAGCTTAACATTTTTTGCGTGGAATAATATGTCTATAGTGGATACAAGTTTTGAATCAACCCCTGTAGGATTTGTAATCAATCCGACTTTTTTACCGGCAAGTATATTAAAATTATTATCTCTAAGAACTTCAATTCCGGTTTCTACTTTTGGCGTTTGTGAAAAATTTAGCCCAAAGGCTGTTAAAGAGAAAAATAAAATTAAAAGGTATGTTTTCATTTAATTCCTCATTTGAGTATTTGCGTTACTATAATATTTTTTAAAGACATTATCTCTCTTGCTTCATTATCATTTTTGCTTGGCACTCATTTCATTAAAATCATTTTTTTTGCGAAAAATTTATTGTTCACTGACATCGTGTATATATAAATTCCAGAAGGCAAATTACTTGCGTCGAACTTGACGGAATAAAATCCTTGTGAAAAATTTCCCTTAGCTGGCTCTGAAATTAAAGAGCCTAGCAAATTATAAATTTTTAATTCCACATAACCGCTTCCCGGCAACGAAAATTTTATTACCGTTGAGTTATTAAATGGATTCGGATAATTCTGGCTTA
>JAJYSI010000099.1 GCA_021793635.1 Bacteroidota bacterium | reverse complement strand
TTGCGATTGAATTTATCCGGGATTATAACCCATTAGCTACAGGTGTCAATTGCATAAAACCTGATACATTCATGAGACTGTACACAAAGAATAAATTTGATTTCAACTGGGGTGTTTATCTTAATGCCGGCAAAGGTCCTTTTGCTGACGAAATTATAGTTACAGGTACTTCGCCGGATGAATATTCTAATTTGTTTAAGAATATTCTTCTAAAATCTCCTTCATTTGTGGGAGGGTGCTGCGGCACAACACCTAATCATATAAAATCACTCAAGAGATTACTAGATGGAAAAAATAGAATTTAAAGCTCCGGCTAAAATAAACTTTGGATTGAATATAACCGGGGAAAGACCGGATGGTTATCATAATATTGAAACGATTTTTTATCCTGTAAGCTTATTTGATAATATAAATTTCGTTAAGTCTGATGAGAATTCCTTTTCATGCAGTAACCATACGCTTGAATTAGACAGCAACAATTTGGTTATAAAGGCAAAGGAAATATTGGAAAAAGAATCCCACCGAATATTTTCAATGAAGATTTATTTAGAAAAAAATATCCCCGTCGGGGCAGGAATGGGAGGAGGAAGTTCAGATGCAGCGGCAACTTTGCACTCTATTAATTTGCTTTATAATTTGGATTTATCAAAAGAGCAGCTAAATAAATATGCGCTGCAGTTAGGTTCAGATGTGCCATTTTTTCTTGATCCAAGACCAAGCTTTGCGTCCGGTCGTGGAGAAGCATTGAACGTTTTAGATTTCACCATTGACTACCCTATTATAATTGTAAATCCGGGGATTCATATATCCACTAAGTGGGCTTATCAAAATATCATTCCTAAAAATCCGGCTAAAAGTCTAAATGAAATTATTCGGCATGAGCTTGATTTTTCAAAATTAGACGGAATAATAAAAAATGATTTTGAAGATGTAGTATTCAAGAATTATCCGGAAATTGGACAAATTAAAAAAGAGATGTATAACCTTGGCGCATTATTTTCTTTAATGGCCGGAAGCGGGTCGACTGTTTTTGGTATTTACGAGAATGAGACTAAAGCCATGGAAGCAGAAATATATTTCCGGAAAAGATATTTTACCCACCTCCAATTATAAATTAGCTCATTCTAAAAATGTATTTTAGAAATTGATCCGTTTCTTGGAATAATGGAGTATTGGAATTATGGAATAATGTACAAACCCGCTCAACTCCACTACTCCATTATCCCAACCTGCCTTGCGGAAGTCAGGTTTTTCATAAGTTGTGTAATGTGACTTAGAGGTAGATTTCTTTTCTCCGGTTACTTCACCGCAGGTTCTAAATATTCTACACAGCCTCTATTGGCATTAAGCCTTATATTTATTCCAAGTGGAATGGTTAGGTTATCCTTAATGTGACCATGTCTAAAGTTATAAACAACAGGTATTTTCAGCTTTGCAAAGTAATCTTCAATAACTTCGTTTAAAGTTAAAGTCTTTTTTGTAGGATCTTTTTCATTGCAATCTATAAAAGCTCCCAATATTATTCCGCTGACTTGATTAAATACTTTTGCAAGTCGAAGTTGATTCAACATTCTATCAATTCGATAAGGCGCTTCTCCAATTTCTTCTAACATTAAAATTTTATCTCTCATCGGTGGTAGGAATTTTGTCCCGGCAAGGGAAGCAATTAATGATAAATTGCCGCCAATAATTCTTCCATTCTTATCTCCCTTAGTTAACTGAAATATTTTTTCACCATTATGGCATACTACCTTACCTATTTTCTTATTCGTTGTTACCATCATCCAAAAATTCTCTTCAGCAGAAGGATCGACTTCATTATGAAAGTCTACCGCAACCATAGGTCCTGCAAAAGTTACCAAGCCTGTTCTTGTAAAAAACGCCATTTGAAGTGCAGTTATATCACTGTAGCCAACAAATATTTTTGGGTTCATTCTGATAAGATTATAATCAATTTTATCAAGAAGCCGTGTTGAACCATATCCGCCTCGAATACTTATAATTGCTTTTACATCTTTTTTCTTAAACATATAATGAAGATCATTAAGCCGTTCTTCGTTGCTGCCGGCTAAGTAACCTTGGGATTTCCCGACATTCTTTCCGACTTCAATTTTGTATCCCAACTTTTCGAAATATTTTACTCCGGTTTCAACCTTAGTTAGATCATCGGCAGAAGATGCAGGGGAAATAATTCCTATTAAATCACCTTTTGTTAATTTTTTTGGTCTAATTATCTTCATTAAAATTACCTTTAATAGTTAATTAATTTAATTTAAGAAATGCTATATTAGTAAACAACAATTTTATCTATAAAATTATAATATTTAACGGTTTAGCTATGAAAAAAAGCGAACTTGCAAAAAAAGCGGCAAAAATTAAATTTCTTTTAACCGATAATGACGGAGTTTTAACTGATACGGGGGTGTATTACTCTATCCGGGGCGAAGAATTAAAAAGGTTCTCTATTCGTGATGGAATGGGAGTGGAACGTCTAAGAGACTTAGCAAAAATTCCAACTGGCATAATAACCGGTGAAATTTCGGGAACGATAAAAAAGCGTGCCGAGAAGCTTCAGATTACAGAATTATACGTAGGCGTTAAGGAAAAGCACATACTTTTCAGCAAAATTCTAAAGAAAAACAAGCTGCAGCCGGAAAATGTGGCATTTATTGGAGATGATATGAATGATTACGAATTATTAAAGATGGTAGGGCTTTCAGCTGCACCGGCAGATGCAGTTGAGAATATTCGAAATATTGTCGATTACATATGCACAAATAAAGGAGGTAACGGCGCTTTCAGAGAATTTGCAGAGTTAATAATTCAACTCAAATAGAAGTTATTCTAAAAAAGACCCCATACAATCATTAACAGCACCTGAAAGATGCTGGACAATCTCCCTACAATGTATGAGATTGCTCTGGACTCTCCTCGTTTTTATTGAACGCTGCTATAGAGCCTTGAATGAAAAATCTGTTTGTTCAAGGTGTTGCTTAGGTGAATGAGAGTGTGTCATTTTTGTCACACTATTTTTTCTGTAATATTTAGGTAAGAATTATGGGCTTGGTGGAGGCTTGTTATAGGCCTGTTACAGGCCTAGTAGAAATGGAGAAAATTTAGACAAAAAACAGGGAGAAAAAGAGTAAGGTGTGACAAAAATGGCAGAGAAATTTCTTCCACTCCTTCGGAGTTTTATTTTTATGTTTGCCTTGCGTGCTTTGCTATAATACTGCCATCCCTTGGGATTATTTTTTATTTATTCTCGAATAGGCGGCATTATTATTTTATTTCAGAAAAAAGTCTGATATATTGGCACACACTCATCTAAATATAAGCCCCCTTAGTAATAAAAACTTCCTCTACCGCTTATATAATTTTATTCGCTAATTTGTCTTGACTGCAATTGCCTACTGCTTTATTGCCTATTGATGCACTGCCTACCGCCTGCATCCTCCTTTTCTCTAATCTACTTTCGCTATCTATGTTTACAATTATTTCCATTTAATTGCATAAATATCCCTTATACTTTGGATAAATGGCGTATTATGATATTTGCTTGCATTTATATACAATAAATATTTGACAAATAATTATTTATTTTATAAATTAGCCGTCAATAATTTAACAATTAGAATAATTATTCATAGGCAAGGCTAAATGATTTCAGTCGGTATTATCGGAGGTAGTGGTTATACAGGTAAGAAACTAGTCCAATTTTGCAATAATCATCCATTTATTGAAGAATTTATAGTTTATGGTAATTCATCAGCCGGACAAAGTTTATCAAGCTTGTTTCCGGAATTTGATAGTATTATACAGAATTCTGCAATCAGCAGTATGGATAATTTAGGTGAGCATGATTTATATTTTATCGCATTACCGCACGGTGAAGCATTGAAGGTAGTGCCGGAATTGATTTCAAAAGGCAAGAAGGTTATTGACCTTGGCGGTGATTATAGGTTAGATTCCAAAGAGGAATATGAATTATGGTACGGTAAAACGCATACATCGCCCGAGCTTTTAACTACCAAAATTTATGGATTAGCAGATTGCCAAAGTATAGATTTCACCGGTGCAAGTTTAATAGCCAACCCCGGATGCTATCCAACGGCAACGCTGCTTTCATTAATTCCGTTTGTAGATTCATTTGGTGATGAAATTATCACGGTAAGCACGGTAGCATATTCCGGAACAAGCGGTGCAGGTAAAACTCCAAAGCAAGAGTTATTAATGTCCGAGATGGACGGGAATGTATCCGCTTATAGCCTGAACAAGCACAGACATCAGCCGGAAATTTTACAGGTACTAAAGACATTTGAATTTAATTCGCCTTTCTCTTTTTCAACTCATCTTTTACCAGTTGCAGTAGGAATTTATGCAACAACTTCAATTCACCTAAAAAATAGTATTTCCGAAAAAGAAATAGTTAGCAAGTACAAATCTTTCTATTCAGAATCTCCATTTGTAAGAATCAGGGAAATTCCTCCACAGTTAAACTGGGTAGTAAATACAAATTTTTGCGATATAAATATCTCTATTAAAGATAGAGTTTTGATAATTACATCAGCAATAGATAACCTAATAAAAGGAGCTTCCGGTCAGGCAATTCAAAATATGAACATTCTATTCGGATGGGACGAAACCTTAAGCCTTCTAAATAACGGAGTTAAAAATGTTTCAGTTTATTGAGAATGGATCCGTTACATCTGCAAAGGGATTTAAGGCAGCCGGAGTATTTTGCGGTATAAAGAAAAGGAAAAAGGATCTTGCATTAATTTATTCCGAACATTCATGCACTGCTGCAGGAACATTTACTTTGAATAAAGTTAAGGCAGCGCCATTAGTTATCTCGCAAAATGTTATTAAACTTGACAAAAGTGTTAAAGCAATTTTGATCAATTCAGGGAACGCAAATGCATGCACGGGCGAACCGGGATACGACGATGCACTTAAGATGCAAAGATGGTGTGCTGAAAAATTAAACCTCCTTCCTACTGAAGTTTTAATCAGTTCTACAGGTGTTATTGGACAACAACTTCCTGTTGAAAAGATTCAAGCCGGCCTTGATGATATTATTCCGTTGCTTTCCGTCAGCGGCGGATTTGATGCCGCAGAAGCAATAATGACCACGGATACTAAGATAAAGTCTTTTGCCGTAAGGGTTAGATTGAAAAGCGGCGACGTAACAATCGGCGGTATTTGTAAAGGGAGCGGAATGATCATGCCAAACATGGCAACAATGCTTGGTTTCATTTCAACCGATGCTAAGATAGAAAGGAATCTTCTTCAGGATTTATTGAAAGAAACAGTGAACATTTCTTTCAATAAAATTTCAGTCGACGGCGAGACAAGCACAAATGATATGGTAATTCTTTTAGCAAACGGGGCTTCAGGAATTTCGGTAGTAAAAAACTCAGATGATTATTCGGTATTTTTATCCGCATTAAAAGCCGTCTCAATTGAAATGGCAAAGTCAATTGTCTCTGACGGCGAAGGCGCAACGAAATTAGTAACCGTGAAAGTTAACGGAGCTAAGACAAAATCAGATGCAGATTTAGTCGGCAAATCGATTGCAAATTCTTCACTTGTTAAAACAGCAATCCACGGTGAAGACGCGAATTGGGGAAGAATTTTAAGCGCTGCAGGCCAAAGCGGAGCAGATTTTAACCCGGCTAAAGTCTCTATTAGCTTTAATAACCTCCCAGTGCTTCTACCAAATTATACATTAGCTCTTGATGAAGAACTTGCTTCAAAGATATTATCTCAAAAAGAATTTGAAATATGTATAGACCTGGGAGAAGGTTCGGAAGAAACAACCTGGTGGACTTGCGATCTAAGCGAAGAGTATGTTAAAATTAACGCCGATTACAGGACTTGATTGGGAGATAATATGAAAATAGCAGTCTTAAAAATAAGCGGAAAAACAATTTCCGAATTTACCTCGACTAATATTTGGATTAATTCCATTATAAAACTCTATAATGATTTTCAAGGAATTATAATCGTTCACGGAGCAGGTAAGAACATTTCCGAGTGGTCTGAGAAACTTGGGCACGAAACAAAATTTGTAAACGGACAGCGTGTGACTTCTATGGGACAAATGGAAGTAGTAGCAGCCGTACAAGCAGGTTTAATCAACTCCCGGCTTGCGGCAAAACTAAATTCTTCGGACTTTGAAGCCATGGGGTTATCCGGAATAGACCGGGGAACTTTTATAGCAAATTATTTTGATAAAGAACTCGGATATGTGGGCAAGCCGGAATTAGTAGGCTCCGCAAATTGGATAATTGAACTTCTAAATGAAGGGATCATTCCAATATTTTCAAGCGTTTGCAGAGATGTAAGCGGAAATTTAATGAACGTAAATGCCGATCTTTTTGCTGAAACAGTTGCGCTTGCGGTAAATGCTGATTCGGTATTTTTCGTATCTGATGTTGAGGGTGTCAAAATAAGCGGAAGCGTGGTAAGTTCACTTTCTGAAGATGAGATTATCAGCGGGATAGTTGATGGACAAATCACGGACGGTATGATTCCAAAATTAAAAAGCTGCATAGAGCTTTTGGAAATGGGAATCAACAAAATTTGGATCGGCTCTCAGCTTTTAGATCAAGAAAAATTAAACGGAACATGGATTATTAATAAAACGGAAAGTGGTTATGCAAAAGTCAGCATTGCTTAAAAATTACAACAGATACCCAATAGAGTTTGAAAGAGGAAACGGATTCTTTCTATATGATACATCCGGAAAGGAATATATCGATTTTTACTGTGGAATTGCGGTAACGAGCTTCGGGCATAATCATCCACAATTAAAAGCTGCGGCAACGGAACAAATAAATAAACTTTGGCATACATCAAATTTATTTTCATCTTCACTTCAAGAATCCTTAGCGAATAAACTGGCAAAAAAATCGGGAATGGATTATGTATTCTTTTCCAACTCCGGTACAGAAGCTAACGAAGCCGCGATTAAATTTGCAAGGAAATGGGGCAACGGAAGAAGCCATATCATTTCAACACACGGCAGTTTTCATGGAAGAAGTTACGGAAGTTTATCCGCAACAGGTCAATACAAATTTTGGAATGGATTTCAGCCAATGCTGCCGGGTTTTTCGCACGTGCCTTACGGTAGTCTTTCTGCCATTGCAAATGCAATTACAGAAGAAACCACAGCCGTTATGGTTGAAACGATTCAAGGAGAAGGCGGCGTGAACGAGCCACCGGAAAATTATATTAAAGGTCTAAGGGAGCTATGCAGCGAAAAGAATATTCTTTTGATTGTTGATGAAATACAGACAGGAGTCGGGAGGACAGGCAAATTTTATTCGTATCAGCATG
Organism: Bacteroidota bacterium; assembly: GCA_021793635.1. Next base: position 1,915 of record JAJYSI010000099.1, on the reverse strand, counting down.
AGGATATACTTCCGGATATAGTTACATCTGCAAAAGGATTGGCAAACGGCATTCCGCTTGGCGCTACATTATGTTCAAAAGAAGTAGCCGCAGTAATCAAACCCGGCGATCACGGTTCGACATTCGGAGGCAACCCCGTTGCAGTTGCAATTGCAAATAAAGTTGTTGACTTGTTAGATGATAATGCTCTTGACGGCATCTCTGCTATAGGAAACATTCTAATGAACGGACTTCACGGCTTGCATCATCCTTCAATAAAAAACATACGCGGCAAAGGTTTAATTATAGGAATCGAATTTTCCAATACAGTTCCGGCAAAAAAAGTTGCTTCACAAATGCTTGAGGAGGGTTTTGTGGTAGGCACAGCGGGAGATTTTGTTCTCAGGATATTGCCTCCGTTTATAATAACTCAAAACGAAATAGCAAAATTTCTTTTAACACTTAAGAAAGTTATTTCAGATATAAAAGTATAAAAATTATGTCAGTAAAATTAAAGAGATTAAATCGTATAAAAGAACTGCTTAATAACAGGTTTATATCATCGCACGACAATTTAGTAAAGATGCTTGAGGCAGAAGGGACAATGGTAACGCAAGCCACGTTAAGCCGGGATTTTGCTGAGCTCGGAGTTATACGCGCAATTACAGAAAGAGGTCCGCGGTACATTCTCGACTCGCACGAATCCGGCAAGCAAATTGCAAAGTTAATAGGCTTTGAGATTCTAAATGTGCAGAATAATGAGTCTCTAATAGTTGTCAGAACTTTAGCCGGACGCGCACAAGGCATAGCTCATTTTATTGACCGCCTAAACAAGCCGGAGATTATCGGAACAGTTGCAGGCGACGATACAGTTTTGGTTATTCCAAGTTCTCACACTCATATAGAAAGTTTAGTTTCGTTAATTAAAAAAATGATGACCGAGCAAGTCGGTTAGAAATATATAAGGAGATAAAAAATGTCAAAGAAAAAAATCGTAGTTGCATATTCCGGCGGTTTAGATACATCGGTAATGGTTAAATGGTTAAGTGAACAATATGATGCCGAGATAATAACTGCAACTGGATTCCTCGGTCAGGTAAAAGAGATAGAAGGAGTAAAAGAAAAGGCTGCAAAAACAGGCGCAGTAAAATCATACGTTTTTGATTTAAGAGAGGAATTCTTAACCCAATATGCATGGAAAGCCCTTAAAGCAGGGGCGCTTTATGAAGGTTCGTATCCTATGGCAACTGCTATAGGCAGGCCTTTGCTTGCTAAAATGTTGGTTGATGTAGCTGAGCAAGAAAATGCTGATGCCGTTTCGCACGGATGTACGGGGAAAGGAAACGATCAAGTAAGATTTGAGGTCGGTGTTCAAACTCTTTCACCCGACCTTGAAATAATTGCACCGCTCAGATTATGGGAATTCAAAAGTCGAGAAGAAGAAATGGATTATGCAATCGCACATAACATACCGATAAAAGCCACGAAGGACAATCCATATTCAATAGATGAAAATTTGTGGGGCATTGCGATAGAATGCGGCGTACTGGAAGACCCGGAAGCGGCTCCGCCTGAAGATGCATATCAAATTACTACCAACCCGAAAAAAGCTCCAAATATTTCGGAAGAAATAACAATTGGATTTGAAAAAGGAATACCGGTAAGTTTAAATGGAATTGAAATGGGTGCAGTTGATCTTGTTACCAGGCTAAAGGAAATTGGCGCTAATAACGGAGTCGGTAGATTGGACTTAATTGAAAATAGAGTTGTTGGAATTAAATCAAGAGAAGTATACGAGGCGCCCGCGGCAGTAATACTTCACCATGCACATTTTGAATTAGAAAAATTAATACTTGACAAAGAGACTTTTAGATTCAAACAAAATATTTCTAACAAAGTAGCAAATTTAATTTATGACGGGCTTTGGTACTCTCCC
>JAJYSI010000098.1 GCA_021793635.1 Bacteroidota bacterium | reverse complement strand
TATTAATAAGGTCCTTAATATTTAATTAAGCAAAAAATTTCCTGAATTTATTTTTTTTGTTGCCTCATTAAGGGCATCAGAAACGGAAATTTGCTTTTTTATTGCCTCATGCAGATAGAAGGAAATAACGTCAGAAATGCCGGTGTAACTTTGCAAAAATGGCCTGTGGATCCCCTGTTTTAATAAATTTTTGAAGAAATATAAACTTTTATGTTTGCTCAGAAAAGCCGAGTCATTATAAACCAAATTATTTACCGGAAGAAAACCTCCTTTCTCATAAAGTAACTTCTGGGCTTCTTCACTGGTAACAAAATTTAGAAATTTAACAGATTCGGGAATATTATTTGAGTATTTCGAAATCATTAAATTCCATCCGCCAAAAATTGAGACAGCTTTCCCGTCTTTAAAGTGGGGTGTTGGCGCCCTAAAAATATTCTTAAATAACTTATTATATTTTTTTTCTTGTTTATACCCAGTATAAAATGCAGGCCAACCTCTTAAAAAGACTCCGTTATTTTTTAGAAAGTAATTATAACTTGGATCTTCCTTAAATCCAGTAATATTTGCAGGAGATAATTTATATTTGTTCACAAGGTCGACAAGCAACTGTAATGCTTTGTGTGCCTCAGGCGTATTAAGCTGAACTTTCCCGTTTTCCATAAAAGATTTACCCTGGCTTTGCATCAACTCTTCGAATATACAAATCAGACCTTCATAGTCATCGCCTTGAAATATGAAATAGGGATTTTTATCTTTCATTCTTTCGCCAAGAGAGATAAAATCTTCCCAAGTAATTGAATGATTTAACTTTTGAATTATGGATTTGTAATCCGGCAATTGTTGAATTAAATCTTTCCTATAATACATAAGCGCAATATCTATATAAAGCGGCAGGGTGATAATTTGCCCCCCATAGGTAGAAGTTTCCATCGCATAGTCAAGTAAATTACTTTTTTGCTGCTTAGAAATGAATTTATCCAACGGAATTCCCCATCTTGCAAAGCGAGGTACCCAGATTTGATCAACAGCAAAAATATCTATCCTATCACTTTTACTTCTTAAATAACGGGCAAGAAGTTCCTTCCTTTCGTTAGTACTGAACTTTTCGAAGGGAAGATTTATTCCGATAACCTCTATTTGCCCTTTATACCTTTCATTAAATAAGTTAATTAGCGCCTGATTAGCCGGCGATATATAATCGGCATAATAAATTTTTTTTACGCTTGTAATTGAATTATCTGCTGAACCATAGGGTGGGAAAATATAGCTAACCAACACGAACGTTGTAACTAAAAACGCACTTAAGGCTACGTAAAATATTTTTTCAAATTTCACTTTCTGCTTTCAGGTTTACCTTATAAATAACACTTTATAAAAAAATCCAATCTAAAAAGGGGTATTCTTAAATATCATTATTTTCCGAATTATCCGCGAATCAATTTAAGCAGTTCTTCTGTTTTTTCTTCCATTAACTTAATATCGCCGCGGCTTTCGACGTTTAACCTTATGATGGGCTCGGTATTAGACATTCTCAGGTTAAATCGCCAATTACTAAACTCAATACTTGCGCCGTCTAAATAGTCTGCCTTTCCACCGGCATATTTTTTCTCAATCTCCTGAATTTTCTGAGCAGGGTTTTCAATTGTCGAATTTATCTCACCCGAACATGGATATGCCTGAATCATTTCTTCCACCAAAGATGAGAATGGTTTACTCTCTTCAGAAATTAATTGAAGAGTTAACAAGAAAGGAATCATTCCGCTATCGGAATAGGCATTATCTCTAAAATAATGATGTGCAGACATTTCGCCACCGTAAACCGCATTAACTTCGCGCATCTTCTGCTTAATAAAAGCATGGCCGCTTTTTGAAAGTACGGAATTTCCGCCGCTGTTTTTCACAACTTCAACCGTATTCCAAACAAGGCGCGGATCGTGGACAATATTTTCACCGGGGTTAGTCCTAAGAATTGATTTAGCAAGAAGTCCGACAATATAATATCCTTCAATAAAATTTCCTTTTTCATCAAAGAAGAAACAGCGGTCATAATCGCCATCCCAAGCTACACCCAAATCAGCCTTATTTGCAAGCACAGCATCAATAGTTGCTTTTCTATTTTCCGGTAACAGAGGGTTAGGGACCCCGTTAGGAAAGTTTGAATCAGGTTCATTAAATATCTTAATCATTTTAATCGGCAGGTCTTTTTCAATTGCATCGAGCGCAAGCCCGGCGCAGCCGTTTCCTGCATTTACTACAACTCTAAGAGGATTAATTTTTTCTCTTTTGTAAAATTTCTTTAGGTTATTGATGAACGCCGGCATAATGTTTTGGACAGTGATACTTCCAAGTTTTTTCTGTTCCATCTTTAAATCATTTTCAAGAATCATCTGCTCAATTTCCTGTAGACCAGTGTCATAGCCTACCGGCACAGAACCTTTCTTGACGAATTTCATTCCGTTGTACTCAGGTGGATTATGGCTGGCTGTTATCATTATACCGCCGTCCGCATCTAAAGCTGGGGTACCAAAGTATATCATTTCAGTCCCGCAGATTCCGATATCAATTACATCAACGCCCGAATCCGTTAATCCCTTTATTAAAGCTTGGGAAATAGATTCCGAAGATTTACGAACGTCATGGCCAACTACGACTTTTTTAGCACTGATTAATTTTGTGAATGCCACACCAATTTTATAGGCAAGCTCCGGGTTAAGCTCCGACGGTACTTTTCCTCTAATATCGTATGCCTTAAAACAATTTATTCTTTCCATGAAAAAAACACTCCATAAATACTTTTTTATTAAACAAACTCAATAATCTGTCAAGGAATTTATTGAGTATTTTATTAGCTAATTCAAATTGGTAATTTTGCCCAGTAAAATTATGAATTTTTTCCTTTGTTTCAATTAAGGGAAAAATAGATAAGAGAAATATTTTTCAATGGACTTTTACTTTTCAACTATATATGTTTACCAAAAAAATTTTTAGGGAGTTAATTATCGCAACTAATGATACTGTAAAATGGCACTTCGCTAAATGCAATAACTCAAAATGCAACTCGATTTTTCTGGTTCATCCGGAAGAAACGCCGGGCGAGTTAGGTTTTATTTGCCCTGATTGTAGTGCAAAAACTACCACATCTCACATAGTTCAATGTTCAAGCTGTAAAACTATCTTGAACTTTGTAAGAGCTAACCCGAGCGAGGAAAAAGTTGTGTTCAGTGTTCCCAAATGCTCGCATTGTGTCGGAACAATCGAAGATGAATGGGAAATCGAACCGTTGTATCAGGCAGATTCATATATTTAAGGCAACTTCTGGAATAATGGAGTAGTGGAGTAATGGAATTAGCTTGTACAGGGGATTTCTTCCCGCATACGGGACAGGCACCGGCAAACCCCGCAAACCCCGCAAACGGGGCAAACGGGGCGAGCACTCCCTAACGCCTGCCGGCAGGGTCGTCGAAATGACAGACTTTTATGAGGGATTTCTTCCACCTTCAAAGAGTTGTTTCTGCGTAAGGTGAATTAGTATCTGAAAACCTCGAATAATTTCTTGTTCACCAAGTTCAGCGGGATTTGTATCATATACAAAAATATGATGGGCGGTTTTATTTTTTGACGGCATAATTGCCCGGTCAAATAAAAGATTTTATTTTTCTCACCATATTTAGTTTAACTTTATAAATATTTTTCATGTCCATACTATTTAGCTGTAAACCAGTCGACAATTTCCGCTTCAAAGCCTCCTTTGATATTTCATACCCGAAACTTAATTTTAACCAACAAGTTTAGCTATAATTAAATCTTTAAAAACATTATAGGATTACAGATGAAAAAAACAAACAACACTAGGTTTCTAAATTTCTTTGCGGTTGCAATTTTCTTGTTCATTGCAGGCTGTTCTTCAACAGGACAAATGCAGAAGGAAAATATTTCAGCTCAAGGAAATGAAAGCTGGCTTAACCTTGATACCGTAAAAGCCGGTAAATTTGATACAGGTAAGATGTGGACTTTCGATTATCCTCCAAAAGCGTATTTCGAGAAAGAATATAATTTTGATCCTTCAAACAAATGGCTTGACAACGTTCGCATGTCAGCGCTAAGATTTGCAAATTATTGTTCGGCATCTTTCGTGTCGGCAGACGGATTGGTTATGACCAATCATCACTGCGGAAGAGAGAGCGTTGCCGAGGTTACTAAAAAAGGCGAGGACCTTTTTGACAATGGATTTTATGCAAAAACTTTAGCAGATGAAAGGCCTGTCCCAGGTTTGTACGTTGATCAATTAGTATTGATTAAAGATATCACACAGGATATTCAAGCAGCAATTGATTCCGGTAAAACTCCTGAAGAAAAAGTTGCTAATGAGAAGAAAGCAATAAGTGAAATCGAGAAGAAAGAAGGAGAAGCAACTAAATTAAGAATTCAAGTTGTTAAACTTTTTAACGGAGGAAAGTATTCACTTTACGGTTATAAAAGATATACCGACGTGCGCTTAGTTTTTTCCCCAGAAGCTTCTTTAGGATATTTTGGAGGAGATAATGATAACTTCACCTATCCGCGTTATGATTTAGATTGTAACTTCTTTAGAGTTTACGAAAACGGCAAACCATTAAAAACTGAACATTATTTCCATTGGAGCCCACAGGGCGCAGAACCTGGCGAGCCTGTTTTTGTTGTTGGAAATCCAGGTCATACTGATCGTCTAAAGACTGTTTCTCAGCTAGAATATATGAGAGATATTCAATATCCGCGCACTTTGGATTTGCTTGACGAACTTATCAATGTATACTCAAAAGTCATTGAAGAACATCCCGAAAGAAAAGCTGAACTTCAAAATAGGCTATTCGGATTCTCTAACTCTCAAAAAGCCTATACCGGTATGCTTAAGGGTTTACGCGATCCAATTTTAATGCAAAAGAAAATTGATTTTGAAAAGAATTTTAAGGAAGCCGTCCATTCTAATCCAAAGCTGGAAGCAAAATACGGCGACCTTTGGAATAAGATTGCCGGTACGCAAAATGATTTAAGAAAAATTTCCGATAAGTTTTTTGCCCTATCTCTTAATCCTTTCTTAAGTTCAAAATATTTTATTATTGCCGAGCAGGCTGTTAAACTTGCCAATGAGATGAAGCTACCTGAAGATAAAAGATCCGAGCAGTATAAGGGAGCAGAACTTGATTCAACAATAAATGAAATTGTCCCGGCAGAAATGGACACGGCAATGGACAGAGAAATGCTTAAAGACCAGATTGACAGAATGATTAGATACTTAGGCACAAGCGATGTAAATGTCAAAGAGATGACAGCAGGAAGAAGAGGCTACGAAGCAGTAGACTATATGCTTGGCAATTCCATCCTTACCAGCTCAAGTAAATTTAAGGAAATTGCTAAACAAGGCGCCGATGCAATTCTTAACTCTTCAGATCCTTTTATTTATTTTATTGTTCACTCAAAGGATACAAGAGACGAACTAACGAAAAGAATTAATACCGTAACATCAGATGAGTCGACTTATTCACAGGAACTCGGCAAAGCATTGTTTGATGTTTACGGAACCTCTATTCCGCCTGATGCTACATTTACTTTAAGAATTTCAGATGGAGTTGTAAAAGGCTATCCATACAATGGAACAATTGCTCCTCCCTTCACTACATTCTATGGTTTATATAACAGATATTATTCATTCGATAAAAAATATCCTTATGAACTACCTAAAGAATGGCAAAATCCTCCGGCAGACTTCAAACTTGAAACACCTATGGACTTTGTTTCAACGAATGATATAATCGGTGGTAATTCCGGAAGCCCGGTAATTAATGAAAAAGCACAGATTGTGGGACTAGCATTTGATGGAAACATTGAAAGCCTACCAGGTAATTTTATCTTTACGACAGAAACTAACAGGACAGTTGCAGTTCATTCCGCTGGAATGCTGGAGGCAATTAAGGATTTATACAAAGCCACCCGGTTAAGCGACGAACTTAAAACAGGTAAAATGGTAGAAGAATCAACAAATAGTAAATAATTTCTTATTCTAATTTATCTACCGGCAGGAAAAACTACCTGCCGGTAGAAATTTTCCGGATTCGAGACCGGTTCTTATGCTGAATTGGATCAGGTATCTCGAGTTTTACTAAGGCAGCATGAAACAAATGTTAATTATCAAGCTTAAATCTTAAACGCAACACTCCATTCTCAAAACTTGAAGAAAGAAATTTGAACTTCCCGATTTCCTTAGTGGACTTAACATGAATACCGCTGCATGGGCAAGCGTCATAGTCGCCTATCTTAATTATTCTAATTTTATCGCCTACCTCTTCAGGCAATTTTTCAAGCAGAAAATATTTTGACGCTTCTACTCTTTCTAAGAATTCTTCTATCACAACCATATCGGACTCAATTACTTCATTTATTTTTTTCTCAATTTCAATAGTTTCAAGTTCAGTTAAATTTCTATCAAAATAATAATCGCATTTAGATTTTTTCTTTTCAATATGAGCGCTAAATGAGCGACCGCGGTTAAATATTCTGACCATAGTTTGATTTAAAATATGTTCGGCGGAGTGCATCCTTGGGTCGCGCTGTTTTTTTTCTTCCATTTTAATCCTTAAAGTTTTTATTAATTTAGGTGTAAAGATAAAAACGTTTTGTTAAAAAATGGATAAAAGAATAGATTCAGCAGAAGAATTAGCAAAAGAGCTTGACGGATTATATAAACGGCTTTCAGAGCTTGAAACGGTAGACAAAGAAAAAAGAAGAGCCGAAAGAGCTGTGATAGATAGTCAGGCACGAATGTCAAAAGCCGAAGAGATGGCACACTTCGGAAGCTGGAAAATGAATATTGCTACCCGGGAATCAGTATGGTCTGATGAACTCTTCCGGATTTGCGGCTTTGAGCCGGATTCTTTTAAGCCAACTATCGAAGATATATTTAGAATTACTCATCCCGATGATAGGCAGAGAGCGGCTGAGTTAGCCTCCACCGCAATCGACACAGGGAAAAAATATGATGTTGAAAAGCGAATTATAAGGCCTGATGGTTCAATTCGATATGTTCAATCAATCGGGCAAGTTCAATATGATATAGATGACAAGCCGGAAAGCTTTGTCGGATCATTTCTGGATATTACCGAACGAAAACAAAACGAAGAAGCGCTTCGCAAATATACCGCCGAACTGGAAGCAAGCAATGAAGAACTTGATGCTTTTGCTCATACAGTTGCGCATGATTTAAAGAACCCGGTGAACGTTGTCTACGGCGCTATTCAACAACTTCAAGAGAGCTTTAAGGAGATGACCTTCAGCGAAATTAACGAGATGCTTAATCTCGTTTCATGGAGCGCTTTAAAAATGACAAGTATTATCAACGAGCTGCTTTTGCTTGCAAGCGTTCGCAAGATGGAAGAAGTGACCGTTAATAAGTTGGATATGGGAATCATTGTTTCGAACGTTATTAGCCGCTTAGGTAATGAAATTAAACTTTCTAAAGCCGAAATCATTATCCCCGATAATTGGCTGGCGTGCATCAGTTATGCACCGTGGATTGAAGAGGTTTGGAGCAACTATATAAGCAATGCTATTAAATACGGAGGGACTCCTCCGCGAATAGAACTCGGTTCAGATGAAAGTGCTGAGAGCACCCGATATTGGGTGCGGGATAACGGTCACGGACTAACAAAAGAACAAATAGGGCTGTTATTTACGAGCTTTACACGCCTGCACGAATTTCGGGCACAAGGCAATGGTTTGGGTCTTTCAATAGTAAAAAGAATTATTGATAAGCTCGGAGGCGAGGCAGGAGTTGAAAGTGAAATAGGAAAAGGAAGTCTGTTCTATTTTACATTACCCCAAAAATCGACAAATAGTAAAGCATAGCGCGGCAAGCCTGCCTACCGGACAGGCAGGCCGCAATTTTGAATTATGAATGTTGAACCTGCCTATCGGCAGACAGGTTTTGAATGAAACGCAACGAAATTTATCATAAAAATATCTTGACATAAAAAACAAAGAATTAAACGGCAATACTATGATTATTACTCCGTAAAATTAGACCGCGAATTAGAATAGAAAAATTAGTAACAGGTAAAATTAAAAACCCAACCCTGATATTTCGCGGGGTTGGGTTTAATTTTTTGTGAACCGTCTTTCGTTCTACACCTATGCGATCGAATTTTACGTTTCACAAAAAAGGTTGTAGAGTGGAACAAGAGCGCAACGTTATTCAGACATTGTGAGTACTAACCGAATAGATACAATATAGCTTGTCTTGGCGCTCACTTCATCAGTATCATTTTTTTTGTTGAAATAAAATTACCGGTTCTTAATTGATAGAAGTAAACTCCGCTTGCAAGTTGTGAGGCATCAAAACTTACAGAATATCTGCCTTGAGATTTTAACTCGTTAACGAGTGTTTTTACTTCTCTGCCGAGTGCATCAAATATTTTTATTATTACTATTCCTTCCTTTGGAAGTTGGTAACTAATTATTGTTGCAGGATTAAATGGATTGGGATAATTCCCAAGCTCAAATTTCAGCGTCGTATCTTTGTCATTTGTTTTAGTGGCTTGTTCAGCTAACTGATTGGAAGCCTTAGGGAGATTGCCGTTTACCGAAACACCCAAAGATGCTATTATACCTGCATCAATCGATGAACCATACTTTTGAACTAACTCATTTAATGCTGCTGAAGATGTAGCATTGTAAGCGGTGTCATAAGCGCTTAAAGAGGTTAAGATAAATAATGCCTGCTTTTCTGCTTCTGAGTTTGGATGTGATTCTTTAAGATTCTCTGCCGTCTTCTTTGCATCTGCTATTTTCCCTACGCCTTCGTAAGCCGATGCAAGCAATTCTTTTGCTGTAATTCCCAAATCATTATCCAATGATGCATACTTATTTAAGTCACTTACAACTGTTGAATCTTTTGATTCCTGGAAAATATTGAACAGCGTTACTAATGCCTGCTTATGATAATGTGCAGCCTTATCATCATTCAATACATTACGGCACAATAGAGAAGCGCCTTTATAGTTGCCGTTGAATTTATCATCTATCGCTTGCCGGATCAAAGAAGAAGCGCTGTCAAGTGAATTTCCGGTGTTAGTAACCGTACTTATATTGCTTGCAATTACATTTGTCTTTTGGGCTTGATTAGCCGGAGCTAAAGACCCGTTAATCGGGCAATCTCCGGGGAATGTTTCCTGGTAATTATTTACAATATAAGAGGTGCCATCAACGTAAAACTTAGAAGGATTAGCAGGATACTGACCCCACCAAGTAAATTGGGCACTTAGATAGCTTCCTGTTTCAGAGACCCCATCGTAAGTTGTGTTACCATAAAATTGAT
>JAJYSI010000097.1 GCA_021793635.1 Bacteroidota bacterium | reverse complement strand
TCGCTGTCATCCAGCAGCTTAATATCTTCAATTCTGCCGGTTGATATACTGTCTCGGTTATCAAGTTTAATAAATTCTTTTTTATAGAATAAGTCTATTGGCTCACCTGGTTTTCGAGTAAAATAAATGAGGGAATTGTTTGTAAGTACAGCTCCGCATAAAGTATCCAGCAAAGCAGTCTTTTGAATTAGCACTTCATCTGCTCTGTTATATTCCAGACTTCCGTTAATAAAAAAGATATTTTTAAGATCATATTTTTCATCCGATATTTTTTTTATATAACCGATCCCCATTCCACCGTAAACTAAAGTAGTATTATCCTTAAAATCGGCAGCCGGCTGCAGTCTATCATCTATGTTAAATGATAATAAAGGATAATGAAGAAATGAAAATCTAATGCTGCCGCCTGAGCCTGAGTTTATGGTTACAATTCCATATTCTAAAAATGAAGTGACAAGTATTTGCCTGCTGCCGACGAATTTTACTCCGGTAATTGATTGGGAAAATGGGACTAAAAATTTCCCCGATTTTATGATTTTAATTTTATTCTTCTCTCTTCGTATTTTTAAAACGAAGAGATAATGATTTATCTGAAAATTCGTCCTAACGGATTTGGCTGAATAAGCCAGATAATTGCCCTCAAAGTCAAAGCCTAATATATTGGAACCGGCTGCAGAAATAATTTTTCGAAATTTGTTACCGTCGAAATATTCCAATCCGTAATCATTTTCTGCAATCATCAAATTGCGCTTGGTAATGGTTGTAACCCAATTGCCGTCGTTAACCGTATTGCCCAATTCTTTAATAGTCCATCCAGTTTGGGAGCTATGAGATCGAAATGCAGCAGTTTGGATACTGCCGGGTCTATAATTATCAGGAGGTTTATTACAACAATTAAAAATTATTGTGGAGGCGATAATTAAAAGGTATAAAAAAACGATCCGCAAACTTATCCGTGTGTTGTTAAAATTTTTCCCGGCTAATTTGGTAAAAAAAATAATTAGAATAAAGTGAATACGTCCCCGAAATTTTTATTTTTTTAGCAGTAACTTAAGTAACTTATTATACGGCTTAAACTTCGCTTGAGTATTCAATATTCTTATTAAGGAATTTTCCGAATCTATCCAATGCAGCGGCAATCTCACTTAATTCTTTTTTAGTATGGCTTCGGAAAAATTCTGTAGATGCCATAACTTTTCCTGCCTTCATAGTTCGTTTCCAAATTCCTGTTACTTTTCCGCTTGCAACAATAACCGGTCTGAAAACACCGTTGCTTGAAATTGCTTTGTTATTTTTAACGGAAGTTAGAACAGCCGACCTATCTTTATAACTAATAATGAATTCATCAAAAGAAGGCAATAAGTATACTTCACCTTTATCGGGTAAAGAACTAGAACCTTCGCACCAATAAGTCTGACCATTAATTGTCTCTGAAACTAACATTGATTTGACTTGTCCCAGTGCGGCTTTAGAATTGGTAAGAGATAACCCTGACCACCACGCAAAATCCTCCAATGTTGCCGGACCATGACTTATAAAATACTTTTTTGCAAGAAGTGCTAATGCTTCATCTCGTTTAATTTTATTACTCGAAGGAACTCGTTCATCAATCAATGCAAAGGTCGGCTTTCCGTTTTTTATTTTTCCGCTGCAGATTATACCATCGAGTTCTGCTTTATAAAATAAATGCCAGGCTCTGTATTCTCCCGTGTCTATTTTATTCCTCTCAAGTTCTGCGGCTAACTCATCGCCTGTTAAATGTTCGCCTTTCGACAATGCTCTTTCAATAATTTTTTTACTCTTTTTTATTATAGATTCGGTAAGACCAAGAGCTCTGTCTCTTGAACTCAATGAAGATTTTTCTTTCGGCGTATCCAGCTCCCGCATCCATCTTAGATCTTCAGGCAAGACAAAATGCCAGGTCGGTCTAAGTATATGCGTTCTAATTATGTCTCCAACAGATATTGCATCTTCAATTTCCTTTTCTGTTGAACCTGGAAGACGCACTCCCAAAGCCCACTTAGCCATTCCAAAATCCTGAGCCTGCATAGCTCCCATCCAGCCGACAACTTCTTTGGCATTCTTAAATTTTGGCTTCGAAATTTGCTGACTGATTAATCTTGCCCCAGCGATTTCCTTTAACTGCATTGTTCCCATAAATTTTTAGTTTTGGATTCTAAATTACTTAGACACGAAACGAATTTAAAATCTGTTTCAGCTTTCTCACTCCGATTTTAAGTTTATCTTTTTCAAAAGCTGTGTAACCAATTATTAATCCAGGTCTTCGTTTAAACTTCAATACATATTCCGAAAGCGGATAAACTACAAGATCATTTTCCAAAGCAACGGCACTTATTTTCTTATCGCTGGAATTATCCGGCAGCCATGCAACTATATGCATGCCAGCATCAGACGGTTTTACTTCCAGCAGGTCACCGGTTTCTTTTTTTAATTCATCGATCAAAAATTCCTGCCTCTCTTTATAAAGCATCCTCATTTTTCTAATATGCTTTGTAAAATGACCTTCTTCAATAAATTTAGAAAGAACTATCTGGTCGAAGATAGGGCTTTGTCTATCTGCAATTGATTTAGCAACTGCAAATGGATTCACCATTTGTGCATCCGGCAAAACAAGGTAACCCAATCTTAATCCCGGAAACATAACCTTGCTGAAAGTTCCGATATAAATTACTCTGTTAAATTTATCCATTCCCTGCAAAGAAGGAAGCGGGCTGCCGGTATATCTAAATTCGCTGTCGTAATCATCTTCAACAATCCACGCATTATTTTTATTTGCAAATTCAAGCAGCTTCAATCTTCGAGCAATACTCATAATTGAGCCCAGCGGGAACTGGTGAGACGGTGTTGTATAAATAAAATTCGGTTTCGGATATTTGCCGGCAGAATATTCAATATCAATTCCTTCTTCATCCACCGGTACTGGAAAAATATTTACGTTTGATGAAAGCACCGATGCTTTAGTTCCAAAATAACCGGGATCTTCGAGATAAACATTATGGTTATCCTTAAGCAATACTCTGCTGATCAAATCAAGCCCTTGCTGCGAGCCGTTTATAATTACAATCTGTTCCGGCGTGCAATTTACTGCTCGGTAAGTCTGAAGATAATTTGAAACAGCCGCCTTCAGCTGCGGAAATCCGGTTGAGTTTTTATAACCGAACTGTAAATTCGGGATTATGTTCCCTTTCTTATTTATAATCTTCAGCCAAGTCTCAAACGGAAAATCTTCAAGTGAAGGAATTCCATTCTGAAACGGAATAATTTTATCCTCCGAAATATTTCTGTAAAGCAGTTCCGGCGGATCAAACTTTTTAAATATATTAATTGGAGGAATCTTCATCTTATTGCCGGAAGTAATTTGCGGTCTTCTTCCCGATAAAAATTTATCAGGTATCTCGTTTGTAATATAAGTACCCGCACCTGTTTTACCAGTTATGTATCCTTCAATAAATAACTGTTCAAATGCAAGAACAACGGTGTTCCTGGAAATTTTTAGTTCACTTGAAAATGTACGCGTTCCAGGCAGTTTCTGACCACCTTTAAATCTGCCGGAAAGAATTCCATCTCTAAGCAGGTTGTAAAGTTGTTTGTATAACGGAATAGATGAAGAAGGATCAATATGTATTCCGGCTAAAGGCAGTTCATCTATTTGTCTGGGCATTGTTTACCAACTCCTGAAATCTGGAAAATTTATGTTGCATAAATATTTTGTTGCAAAACCTATCCCGCTACTATCAAACTACCGTCTGAACGGCTACTTAATCGCTTCAAATGCTCAATTAAAGCGACCTGGAAGCGACTCATATCGGATAAGGATAAGTGTTTAAATAGAAGTGTAAAATATAAGCTTTTATCATTAGAAGCTATGATGAGCCAACTATTTTGAATAATCACTTTTAAGAATTCAAGATGTCTCAAGCTTGCTGTCTTCAGAATAATAATGTTAATATCTACCGGATGAGAAAATAAGTCTTGTCTTACATCATATTGAAGAAGTGGTACCATAAAATTGTTCGATAATGGCTCTTTGATAGAGACCTTTGCAGATGTAGTTTTGAGCTAAAGATTTATGCTATTACTCTTAATCGTAATCACAATTGGATCTGAGTTCGAGTAAGAGTGAGATTACGAAAAAAAGACTTAAATTATATTTTAATTATTGATGGTGCGTGCATGAAACTCAAACATTGGATCGTTTTTATTTTGGTCGGTACAATTTGGAGTTCATCCTTTATGTGGATAAAATTGGCAATACGCGAAGTAAGCCCCTCTATGCTTGTTGCTATTCGTGTTTCATTAGGTTTTTTATTTGGTCTTGCAGTTGTAATCATTAAGCAAATTAAATTGCCAGCAAGATTAAGTGAATGGATTCCATTGTTTATTCTGGGTATAACAAATTTTGCAGTTCCTTTCTTTCTAATTTCATGGGGCGAAAAGTCAATCGACTCTTCCATTGCCTCAATACTTGATGCAACCGTACCGCTCTTTACAATCTTTTTGGCACATTATCTTTTGAAGGACGACAGAATGAACATGCAAAAAGTTTTGGGACTACTAACTGGATTTGCCGGCGTTATTGTTTTACTAAGCCAGGATATCGGCGCATCACCCAGCACTTTAATTGGAGAAGCTGCTGTTGTATTGGCATCTGTGTTTTACGCGGGCAGCGCAGTATATATACGAAAGTCAACTGAAAACACTCCGGCAATTCTGCGCAGTACTGTCCCGATGTTTTCTGCTTCTATCATAATGTGGACTTCAGCATTCTTGACTGAAAGTCCTTTACAGTTACCGAAGCTGCAACTAACCTGGATTGCACTTTTGTTTTTAGGAATTCTCGGTTCCGGTTTAGCTTTTCTGCTTGCGTTTTATCTGATACATGAAATTGGTCCAACACGCTCAACAATGGTTACTTATATTTTTCCGCTTGGAGGCGTTATACTTGGCGTAGTATTTCTCCATGAACAGATAACATGGCAGCTTATTGCCGGCGGATTTTTAATAGTTGCAAGCTTGTTAATTGTAAACAGAAAGCCTTCGAGACTGAAATCATTTTCAAAAGTAGAAGTGGAAACAGAATAGTTTTTCATTATGAACATAAATAAAAATAGTATTGGGTAGTACTTTGAGTAAATTAAATATCACAAATAGAACAAGAGTCGAGCGGCTTCCTAAAAGAGCTTCATACGATATGGAAGCAATAAATAAGATACTTGATGGTGCATTTGTTTGTCAGATCGGATTTATGTACGAAGGTCAAGTAAATATAATCCCCACTTTATACGGCAGAAAAGAGAATTTAATATTTTTCCATGGTTCAAAGAACAGTCGAATGTTTAAATCATTTTCTTCTGGGCAAGATATCTGTGTTTCAATTACACTATTGGATGGACTTGTTCTTGCGAGATCCGCATTCCATCACTCCGTTAATTATAGATCAGTTATTATCTATGGGAAGCCGGATGAAATTTTAGATCGAGAAGAAAAGACTAAAGCTCTTCAAGCAATTATGGAACATATTATACCCGGAAGATGGAATGAAGTTAGAAAGCCAAGCGAAAAAGAATTAGATCTTACTTCGGTATTCTCAATTAAAATTGATGAAGCATCGGCAAAAATTAGAGAAGGTGATGCGGTGGATGATAAAGATGATTACAATTTAAATGTCTGGGCAGGAATAATTCCAATTAAAACTTTATATGATGAACCTTTAAAAGACAAATTGTTAAAAGAAGAAATTTCATTTCCGGATTATCTAAAAAAAATAAATTCAAGGAGCTAAAAATGATTACCAAAAGAGTTAATGTTAAAGAGGCGACGCCAAACGGCTACAAAGCAATGATAACACTTGAGAACTATCTTGCAGAAACAAAAATAAAACCGATACAAAGAGAAATGATAAAAATTCGAGCATCACAAATTAACGGATGTGCCTATTGCATCGATATGCATACGGAAGATGCCAGAGCACTTGGAGAAACCGAAAAAAGAATTTATGCGATTAGTGCATGGCGGGAGTCTCCGCTTTTCACAGATGAAGAGAGAGCGCTGTTAAAGGCTACGGAAGAGATAACAAATATTTCTTCGCGAGGTTTAACAGAGGAAACTTACAATGAGCTTGCAAAGTATTTCGATGGAAGAGCAATCGCCGACGTAATTATGATAAACATAACAATAAATTCATGGAACAGAATTGCTGTCAGCACGCACTTGCAGAGATAATATTTAAAGATAAATTTTGTAACTAAAAAGTATAGGGTGCAAACATGCTAAGTAAATTAGGACCTGGCACTAATGCGATTACCTGGTTTGAGATACCGGTTACCGATATGAATCGTGCCAAGAAATTTTACGAAACAATTATAGATATCAAGATGGAAGCCCGCTCAATAAAAGAGACTAATGAAGAGGCGGCGTTCTTTCCTTTCGAGCCAGGAGTAATCCGTGCAACCTCCGGTTTGGTTTCGGGAGTTCTAACAAAGAACAGTTATTATCAGCCTTCAAAATATGGAACGGTCATTTATCTAAATGCCTACCCGAAGATTCAACCTGTTATCGATAGGATTGAACCGGCAGGCGGAAAAATTATTTTACCTAAGACCAAAATTGTTGCGGGTTTTATTGCAAGGTTTTTAGACAGCGAAGGCAACATTGTAGGGATTCACGCTGAAGAGTAGTTCTAGTGCTGTAGTCTAAACATTAAAGTAATAAAAGGAATGATTAATGGATAAAACACATCATTATTCTTTAACCGTAAAATGGACCGGCAACAAAGGTTCAGGAACATCTGCTTATACCGCTTATGAACGGAGCCACTCAATCATAAAAGAAAATAAGCCGGAAATATTTTGTTCCTCTGATCCGGTTTTTCGGGGAGACAATACAAAATACAATCCCGAAGAATTATTTTTGGCTGCCCTTTCTTCATGCCATATGCTTTGGTACTTGCACCTTTGCGCCGATAACGGAATTGTCGTTGTTGATTATGCAGATAATCCGGTTGGAACTTTAAAAGAGATGGAAAACGGCAGCGGACATTTTACCGGTGTAATGCTTTATCCAATTGTAACAGTTACGGAAAAGTCTATGATCGAAAAGGCAAATCAACTGCATAAAAAAGCTAATGAGCTTTGCTTCATTGCTAACTCATGCAGCTTCAAAGTCCGCCATGAACCCGTCTGCAAAGTAAATGGAGAATAAGATCAGACTTCATTTGTAAATACTCCATAAAAAGTATTTAAAAGCTGATAAATGGATTCATCAATTTTAAGGAAGTTAATTTTTATAATTAAAAAGGCTTTAGCCGTATAATTGTATTTGGATATGACTAAAGCCTTAAACATTTTTGGAAAATATTACGCTTACTTAAAAATTATTTTACCCTAACAAATTCGATTCTTCTATTTTTCATTCTTCCTTCGGGAGTATTGTTAGGTGCAATAGGATTATCAGGTCCCATCCCTATTGCTGTTATTTTATCTTTGTCAGCTCCATGGTTTACCAGCCAGTTCATTACAGATTCGGCTCTTTTTTGAGACAACTTTTTATTAAGTGATTTGCTGCCGGTATTGTCTGTATATCCATGAATTTCAACATAAATATCCGGATTTGTTTTAAGAGTTGTTAATGCCTTTTGCAAAGTCTCTTCAGATTCCGAAGTTAGCTCGGCAGAATTAACTTCAAAAGTGACACCTTCAAGTACAATCGGCGCTTTCATTTTAACGACATCATCTTCCAGATCTTACGGATTGGTACCGCGCGCAACTTCTTTACCATCGTTTATGCCGCCGCGGTCGGTATCAGACATCAATGGATCCGTATGATGCGTTTTCACTTCATCACCATCAGATAAACCATCACCATCTGTATCGGATTTTATCGGATCGGTTTTATATTTTTCTACCTCGGCGCCGTCGGACAAACCATCGGCATCAGTATCTTCAACTCTCGGATCAGTTTGATATTTCAATACTTCTTCACCATCAGTTAAGCCATCGCCGTCTGTATCTGCCGCTAATAAATCTGTATGATATTTATTTATCTCATCGCCGTCCGGTAACCCGTCGCCGTCAGTGTCTGATTTTAATGGATCTGAATGGTATTTATTAGCTTCTTCTCCGTCAGCTAAACCATCACCATCTGAATCCGAATTTAACGGCTGGGATTTAATTTTATTTACTTCGTCGCCGTCAGCTAAACCGTCGTTATCCGAATCTGGATTGTCCGGACTTGTGCCAAATTGTTTCTCTTCGGATTTTGTTAATCCATCTTTATCATTATCGGAATTGCCGGCATCGCCGGTAAAAGTAAAACCAAATCCAAGATTATAATGAGCATCAAGATAATCGCCTCTTTTAAAATAATTTAGGTTATCTGTTAATGCATATGCACCTCCGCCGGAAATATCCAGCAGCACTCCTTCAGCCAAATTCAATTCAAAACCGAGACCAGCCGGAACAATGCCGCTCCAACCAAATTTTTTTACAGGGTTTGGAGAAACCGAAGTAGGCAAAAACTTATTATCATAATATATTGCCCCTATACCGGCGTAAAAATATGGATTCCAATCTGCAAAATTAAAAGGACTGAAGTGGAGCCTGGCATCTATAGGGAACATAATAGATTTATAATATCGATGACTAAAGTCTAATCCCGCATTCTCTCCATATCCTACTCCTAAATCCGCTTCAAGGAAATCTGTTAATTCAGTCCTGATAAAAGCTCTCCCCAGGTATGAAGTCTTTATCCCGTATTCCCAATTGTTGAATTCATTCCAAGGTAATGTGCCGTCAATATGTACTCCGTATTTTAATGAATAATCTTTAAATTGAGCCTGCACAGGTATTGATATTAGGATTAAAAATAATCCTGTAATTACAAAAAGTAACAACCGCTTGGTACTCATTTTTGCCTCCTTGCTTAATTGTACAAAGTTATTTACTTTTTTATATCATGCAATTAAATTCAGCTTCAATAATTAATTCAATATTTTCGTCCAAGATTAAATTTTTAAGAACTCAACTCTTCTGTTAAGAGATTTATTTGTGACATTATCATTCGGCGCAACCGGCTCGCCTTCACCTTTGCCGTCGGTTTCAATTCTTGCAGCATCTATTGAAAATTCATTTAACAAAACATTCTTTACGGAAGCTGCCCTTCGTTTTGACAAATCAAGATTTGCTTTATCATCTCCATCGGAATCAGTATGTCCTACAATCTTAATTTTCACATCGGGATTATCTTTAAGAATAGCTGCTATTTCTTTAATTGAAGGATATGATTCCGGTTTAACGACATCTTTGTTTACATCAAAATAAATTCCGTAGCTTATCAATTTGCCTTCTGTAAGAAGCTTACAGATCGG
>JAJYSI010000096.1 GCA_021793635.1 Bacteroidota bacterium | reverse complement strand
ATTTTCTCTTGTCATTTCTAACGAACATTTAACGTAAGGAAGTAAATCTATTTTATTTATTACAAGAGCCGAAGCATTCCTGAACATCGCCGGATATTTTAACGGCTTATCATCACCTTCGGTTGTACTAACTATTACAACCTTATAATCTTCACCCAAATCATATCCGGCGGGACAAACCAGATTACCCACATTTTCAATTATCAATAAATCAAATTCTTTATCTTCCAATTGCTTGTATGCATCTTTTACAAGATTAGCCTCAAGATGGCATGAGCCGTTAGTAATAATTTGAACTACAGGTATATTAAAAACTCCTATCCGCTCGGCGTCAAGACTAGTTTGAACATCGCCTTCTATCACGGCAATGTTGAATTTATCTTTCGCGAGATTTATTGTTTGCTCAACAAGGCTGGTTTTTCCAGAACCTGGTGAGCTTACTAGATTTATCGAAAATATATTTTTCTCTTGAAATGAATGACGAATCTCATTTGCTATTGCATCATTCTTCTCAAGTATCTTTCTTTCAACAGTTATAACAGCCATATTTACTCCTATTGATCTTCGTTTAATTCAATTTCCGAAATTAACAGCTCAGTTCCAGATTCAATTTCTATTTCACTGCTGTTACATTTAGGGCATACAAAAGAAAAATTATCGATCTCCGAATTCTTACCGCATTTCATGCAATTAATTCTGATTGGAATTTCTTCAATTATTAGTTTAGATCCGTTTAGTGGTGTGTTATCAATTAATGATTCATAGCAAAAAAGAAGTGAATCAGGCAATATGTTACTCAACCTGCCAATTTTTATCGTTATTGATTTTACATGTACATTATTTTCTTTTGGTAAATATTGTCTTGATATATTAACTATTTCTTCAGCAACTGAAAGTTCATGCATGATTCAATTTCCGGAAATAAATTATAAAAATAACCGTATATAACCTTTACCGGTAGACAAGGTACTAAAACTAATTAGCATTGTTTCTTAAATCCTTAAACCGGAATTGGAAACTTTTTTAATCTTGATTTCATTTACGAAAAATTTCTAATATCAAAATAAACATAAGAATTATTATTTAATGTCATTTGTTATTAGTCACGTTCTGAATTTATCGTTTAATTGATTGAGGTCATATATATATTGTATTATTTACAATTAATCACTATTTTATAAACACTATTTAGTTAAAGTGGAAGAGTTCATTTTGTAATTATTTTTCATTTGAATTTAAACCTTTATTAAATCAGCTTGCGGAATTCATGACAAAACTTACAATAAACTTAGGCGATAAAGTCACTATTAAATCTAATGACATTATTCTCCTGTTTAATGCCCTCAGAAGTGCTGGCTATAGTGTAATTGGTCCTACTATCCGTGAAGGTACTATAGTTTACGAGGAATTGACTTCAATTGATGATTTGCCGGTTGGCTGGACAGATGAGCAGGAAGGTGGTTCTTATCGTCTTAAAAAACGTTCAGACAATGCTTTCTTTGGATATAATGTTGGCCCGCATTCTTGGAAGAAATTTTTATTTCCTCCGTCGCTGCGTTTATGGAATGCTAGAAAAAATGGAAACAATTTTCAAATCTTACCTGAGAATAATGATACCCCGAAATTTGCTTTTATAGGTGTGCGAGCTTGCGAACTTCATGCTATGGCGGTTCAAGATAAAGTTTTCATGAATGGCGCTTATATTGATCCTGTTTACAAATCTCGCCGTGAACATGCTTTCATTGTTGCTGTAAATTGTGGGCAAGCAGGAAACACTTGTTTTTGTACCTCAATGAAAACTGGTCCTAAGGTAACTTCCGGTTACGATTTATCTTTAACCGAAATTATACAAGATGAGATTCATTACTTTCTGGTAGAAGTCGGATCTGAGATAGGCGCCGAAATTTTAAATCAAATACCTCATGAATCTGCAGAAAATAAAGATATTGAGTCCGCCGACCGGATTGTTGAAGAAACTGCAAAAAATATGGGGCGCACGTTAGACACAAACAACTTAAAAGAATTACTTTATAATAATTATGATAACCCAAGGTGGGATGATGTAGCCAATCGCTGTTTAAGCTGCTCAAATTGCACTATGGTTTGTCCTACTTGTTTTTGTACTACTGTTGAAGATGTAACGGATTTGAAAGGCGAAAATTCTGAACGCTGGCGGAAATGGGATTCATGCTTCACAGTTGACTTTTCTTACATTCATGGCGGAAGCATTAGAGCAACCGTTCGTTCACGGTACCGCCAATGGCTTACTCATAAACTTGCAACCTGGATCGATCAATTTGGTTCTTCCGGATGCGTTGGATGCGGGAGATGTATTACTTGGTGCCCTGTGGCGATTGATTTAACTGAAGAAGTCCGTATAATAAGGCTATCTAATAATAATTCTGAAAGCTTGTCTTCTGATAAGTCAGACTTTCGGGAAAAAACATAATCATTAAATAATTTCTAAGGAGATTATAAAATGGAAAACCTTGGAAAAATTTTAGCAGAACATCCCTTTCTAAAAGGTCTCGAATCTCACTATCTGGATTTAATTGCCGGATGCGCTTCTAATGTTAGGTTTGATGCCGGGCAATTCATATTCCATGAAGGCGAAGAAGCTAATCAATTTTACGTCATTAGGAATGGAAAAGTAGCTTTGGAAATTTTCAGCCCGGAACGGGGAGCGATTGAGATTGACATGCTCGAGGAAGGCGATGTGCTTGGTTGGTCATGGCTTATTCCGCCTTATCACTGGCGATTCGACGCCAGGGCTGTTGAACTCACCAGAGCAATTGCGCTTGACGGTAAATGCCTTCGGAACAAATGTGAAGAGGACCATGATCTCGGTTATCAACTTCTGAAAAGATTTGCTCATATAATTGAACAGCGTCTCCAATCAACAAGATTACAACTTTTGGATGTATATGGCACACACTCTTGACAACGAATTTATTAATCCAAATTCTCAAATAAAATCTCCTCCGGATAAAGATCCTATGCTGCCATGCTTGTTCTCAATAGAACAGGTAAAAAAGGAAACACACGATACATTTACTTTTTATCTATCTCCATGCGAAAACAAAATAAGTTTTCCCTTTCAACCTGGTCAGTTTAATATGCTCTATATTTTTGGCAATGGGGAAGTGCCAATCTCAATCAGTGGCAATCCATCCGATGAAGATAGGCTGGTTCACACTGTCCGGCTGATTGGCCCCGTTACTAGGGCAATGAAGAATTTAAAACGCGGTGATGTTTTAGGTGTAAGGGGACCCTTCGGCAATTCCTGGCCGGTTTATGAAGCAATTGGTAATGATGTTATTGTTGTTGCCGGCGGTATTGGACTTGCGCCGCTTAGACCTGTTTTATATAAATTACTTTCACAAAGAGATAAATATGGCAAGATCGTTTTACTATACGGGACCAGGACGCCGGAAGACATATTGTTCAAAAGGGAATTAGAACAATTGCGCTCACGCTTCGATCTTGAAGTCCATGTTACCGTCGATCGTGCTCAACAATCATGGAAAGGAAATGTGGGTGTAGTAACTAGACTAATTCATAAAGCTACTTTTGATCCGCTAAACTCATTTGCTGTTGTCTGCGGTCCTGAAATTATGATGAGATTCACCGCTCTTGAACTTGAAAAACACGGTGTTCCGTCCGATCATATTTACATTTCTATGGAGCGTAATATGAAATGTGCAATTGGATTTTGCGGACACTGCCAGTTAGGTCCAACTTTCATTTGCAAAGATGGTCCTGTGTTTAGATACGATTTCATGCATACTTATCTTACAAAAAGAGAAATTTGATATGTCGCAAAAAAGAAAACCAAAGTTAGCCGTTTGGAAATTCGCTTCATGCGATGGCTGTCAGTTAAGTCTTCTCGATTGTGAAGACGAACTATTAGCCATAGCTGGTGAAATTGAAATTGCAAATTTCCCGGAAGCCTCACGTGCCGTTATAAAAGGTCCTTACGACGTTTCGCTTGTGGAAGGCTCTATAACTACTCCACATGATGCTGAAAGAATACATCAGGTCCGCCGCTCTTCAAAGTTTTTAATTACAATTGGCGCATGTGCTACCGCCGGCGGTATTCAAGCCCTTAGAAATTTCAAAGATGTAAAAGAATTTATTTCTGTGGTTTATGCTGTACCCGAATATATTGAGACGTTAAATAAATCCACACCTATTTCTGATCATGTTCCTGTTGACTTTGAATTAAGAGGTTGTCCCATCAACAAACTTCAGCTTGTTGAAGTTTTAAGCGCTTTTTTGAATGCAAGAAAACCAAATATTCCTCCTTACAGTGTTTGCATTGAATGTAAAAGACGTGAAACTGTTTGTGTTATGGTTGCTCACGGTACGCCTTGTTTAGGACCCGTAACACAAGCTGGTTGCGGTGCTATTTGTCCCTCATATAACCGCGGCTGCTATGGCTGCTTTGGGCCAAAGGAAACTCCAAATACAAGTTCTCTCGGCGACCACTGGAATAAACTTGGTGTCGATAATGATGGCATCATAAGAGCTTTCAGAGGATTTAACGCTTATGCAGATGCTTTTCGGAAGGAGAGTGAAATACGTGAAAAGTAAAACTATAAAAGTAAATTATCTTTCCAGGGTTGAAGGTGAAGGTTCACTTTATATAAAAATAAAAGAGAATACTGTTACGGATGTTAAATTTAAAATTTTCGAGCCGCCTAGATTTTTTGAAGCTTTTCTTCGCGGAAGATCTTTCGATGAGGCGCCCGATATTACTTCTCGAATTTGTGGTATTTGTCCAGTCGCTTACCAGATGAGTTCCGTCCATGCTATGGAAAATGCTTTTGGTATTAAAATTAATGAACAAATTCGTGCTTTAAGAAGACTCCTTTATTGCGGAGAGTGGATTGAAAGTCATGCACTACATGTCTACATGTTACATGCCCCCGATTTTCTGGGCTATGATGATGCTATACAGCTTGCTAAGGATTATCCCGATATTGTACAACAAGGTTTGCAGTTAAAAAAAATTGGGAATGAGATTGTTACACTTTTAGGAGGAAGAGAAATTCATCCGATTAATGTCCGTGTCGGTGGCTTTTATAAGGTACCGGCAAAAAGGCAGCTTTTGGAATTAGCAGAGAAACTTAAGAAGACACGCGATACTGCTTTTCAAACTGTAAAATGGGTCTCTACTTTTACATTTCCGGACTTTGAGGAAGATTATGAATTTGTATCCATCTCTCATCCTGATGAGTATCCTTTTAACGAAGGAGACTTAATCTCTAATAAAGGACTAAATATTTCTATCGATAAATATGAAAATCTTTTCGTTGAAGAACATGTATCCCACTCAAATGCCCTTCATTCTTACTTAAAAGGTCATGATCCTTATTTGGTGGGTCCCCTTGCTCGTTATAATCTAAATTATGATAAACTTTCTCCTCTTGCTCATGAAGCAGCTAAAATAGCTGGACTAACTAAAGGATGTTTTAATCCATTTAAGAGCATTATTGTCCGCAGCATCGAATTAGTTTACGCTTGTGATGAATCTATTCGTATCATAGAAAATTATGAGATGCCCGATAAGCCTGCTGTAGATGTTCATCCCCGTGCTGGTATTGGTTATGGATGCACTGAAGCGCCTCGCGGAATTCTTTATCATCGGTATAATATCGATGATAATGGTATGATACTTAATGCAAAGATAGTTCCGCCAACTTCACAAAATCAGAAAAGAATTGAAAAAGATCTTTGGAATTTTGTGCCGGGGCATCTTAATCTTGAGAATGATAAACTAACCTGGCACTGCGAACAATTAGTTCGCAACTATGATCCATGCATTTCATGTGCAACTCATTTTTTAAAATTTGAAATAGATCGGTCTTGATTTATTTTTTCAATTACTCTCTCTTATAATGCTCGACTCTGCTTTACATAATGGTAAAATAATAGTTTTCGGTGTCGGAAATTTTTACCGGTCAGATGATGCTGTTGGACTAATTGTTTTAGAGAAATTAAGATCCCAAAACCTGCGCGGTGTCCTACTCATAGAAATAGTTGGCGATGGGTTATCTCTTATTCAAGAATGGACAGAGAGAGATAAAGTTATAATTATTGATGCGGTATCTTCTGGTTCATCACCGGGTACAATTTTTAGGTTTGATTTATTAAAACAGCAGATGCCAAATAAAAAATTTCATTTTTCTTCCCACACCTTTGACATAATATCTGCAATTGAATTAGCTGTCCAGCTTAAAAAACTACCTTCAGAATTGAGACTTTTTGCAATTGAAGGAAAATCCTTTGATTTTGGTAGTAGGGTATCTCATGAAGTATTTGAGGCTTCCGAAATAGTTACCGATGATGTTGTGACTTTATGTAGAGAGTATCTATCTACATATAATTTATAGACAATTGGAAATAATATTTTTGTTTTTTATGTCAAACCTGTTCGTTCTCTGGCGAAATATTTATTATGCTAAATTTCATTGCGCTTAATTCATAATTCTACATTGCGGCTTGCCGCGCTATGCATTAGAAATTAGATTACATTGGAGAGATTGACTACAGTATTACTTACTCTAATCATTTCATGACGTCTTTTATCTACCCTTACTAATCCCATAATTCTCCCGCCTCACCTAATTTTATCTATGTAAATATTAAAGACAATAAAGTTAAACTTTCAAAGAATAAGAATATTCTTTCGCCAAAAGTTTTTATAAAGATAAATCGTTCCAGAATTCCAGATAGTACTGCTGTTTCATATACATTAAAATTCCAAAAGAATTTTCCTATCAAAAAGCAGAATAATATACTCAGTGAATATGATAGGTTTTGGCGATTTGCAAAGGAAAGACTATCACGATTTCGTGGAGTTAGAGATATTTACTTTTATCAATTTATGAAGGAGATAGAATTTCGTTATAATAACAATGGTAAAGATTTATTCAATGAAATAGTTAGCAATATAGCCAATAAAAGCATGGTGGTTAGATAATACCGATGTCTGTAGAATCTTAATAATTCAACATTATAAAATTCAAAAAGTTCATCTAAAGTTCTCCCATCAGGAAAAGTGGTTGTATGGTACTAATGGGATATATGGGCGTAGTATATTCAAATGGAGAATTATAGCATTGCTTTTGTTATTCCTTCGATATTTTTCGTTTATATTTCTTGTTTATCGGCGGCTCTATAACGACAGATCAAAAATTCCCACAAAAAATTTTTGATTCCCGATTTCTAATCCAGAAATATTTTGTCCGCGGATTTGCAATCTGCCTAAGACAGGGGTTGAGCCTCCTGGTAACGCCAACAGTCCGTGAAAAGTTTAGGGGTCAACTTTTATTAAACCTTAAAACAAAGAAATTGTTTAATTTATTTTTTGATCCAATGCGAAGTGTGTTATATGAAATAATTTTCTTGCAGTTAAAAAACTAATTATTTAAGTTGGTTTAAGAATTTATTGGGACAATGTATTTGACTTAATGATGGATACAAAAAATAAATTTCAGATGGATACGCATGGGGAGATGCAAAGATGCTCACGCAAATAAATATACCCGCAAAGAGTAAGAGCGGCATACTTCCGCAGCAGGGCGACACAAATACATTTCAAAAAGATAAATCGAGACAAGAGATATCAGATAATTTTAATAAAAGCTACGAGGACAAAGAAAAATAATATAATCTGCGCTGTAATGTTAGCAGATAAAGAGGAGAAACCTCATAAAATACTTAATAGATATGTGCAAGAGATATTGAAGAAATAATTATTATGATGACAAATTTTATTTATCTTAAAAATGTTTTAAGAAATGCTCTGTCCGCACCGGCATTAAACAAAGATTTCCTAATAAAAATATTTATTATTTGCATAAGTTTCTCACCAATTTTTCTAAAAGCTCAAGTGAAAAAATTAAACAATAATATTAATTGCGATAGCCTAAATGCTTATTATGGCGATAGCGGCCTGTTAGTTGAAAAACTACCAGCCTTAGAAAAATCATTGGCTGAGACAGAGAATGATTTTCTAGAATTGATAGACACTACAGGTTTTAGTAAAACAATTTATATCAAACTGTATGTTGATACTCTTGGAAATGCACACTGTCCTATAATAATTAAAGGAAAAATTAATAAGAAATTAGATTCTTTAGCACTCAATTTTGTGTCTCAACTTAAATTTACACCGGGAGTAAGGGCAAGAAAGAAATTTGAAATGTTTATAGTTGTGGCTTTATATAATAATGAAGTGAAAGAGACGCCAGAAATGATAAGAAAAAATGGTCAATGGTTTGAAAAAGAGAAAAGATAAAACTGCATATAACCTCTTTAATAAGTATAAGGTCATGTCGGAGATAAAGAATAATATTCACCGGCTCGATGCAGACCGCCGAAGGCGGCAGGGTTATTTCACATATTGATGACAAAGTAATGAAAGACTGATCTACAGAAGTATCTTTCTTTAAGCAACAAAGAATGCCGATAATATCTAAAAGGTTAATGGCAAACCAAACCTCTTTTGGGCCTTGCTAGCAGAAATTCTGAAAGCTGTTCCGGCAATCTTGTTCAAGGTAGTCTTGCTATGAAAATTTTTTCTAATGGGCACTTCTAAAAACTTCAATATTCTCTGCGAACGTTGCGTATTCTTTGCGTTCTCTGCGTTAAATTTTTATAAAAGATAGTTTTTAGAAGTGCCCTAATTATAAAAATTGTTTAACAAGTGTGGCATTGTAGTTTGGGGGTGTGCCTTAAACGCAACGTCGTTAGACGCAAACAATAGCTTCTCACTCAGGAGTGTCATCATGAGACCTAGAATTGACAGTACCAAATTTGGCTCCATCACTATAGATGGGTCCGATATCGAACACGATGTTCTCATCCGGCTTTCAGGTGAGATCAAGAAGCGAAAGAAGAAGCTATCCAAGGCAGTGTTCGGTACATCTCATACAATCTCACTCGAAGAGGCTGAGTACATATTCGAAAAGGGGGCTAAACGGCTTATCATTGGCTCAGGCCAAAATGGCATGGTAACGCTCTCTAAAGAGGCATCTGAGTATTTCAAGAAAGAGGAGGTCCGAGTTGAGCTCTCACCTACCCCCGAAGCCATTCACCAGTGGAACAAGGCTAAAGGCTCAACCATCGGACTTTTTCATGTTACTTGCTGATCTCTGGCAATCGAATATAAGCATAGGTTGACGTTTGTGGGCTATCTGCCGAGATCGACCCCCACTGCCTATATGCACCGCTTGCGTTTAACGTTATACCGTAAACAATTGGTTGCAAAAAAGAATAATTAAAGTTAGTTTTGAATATGATTTCAAATGAAGATAAATATAAATTATTAGAAATAGCCAAAAGATATAATGTCTCAAAGCTATATCTTTTCGGCTCAAATCTTGA
>JAJYSI010000095.1:1401-9402 GCA_021793635.1 Bacteroidota bacterium | reverse complement strand
GACCAGTGGAACAATGTCTGCAGCACCAGCCATCGCAACAAGATCTAAATATTGTAACGGAAGTTCCCGCTTGCCGATTCTTTCGGCTACACCTTGAGCAAGTTTGAAAGCAACTCCGGCACCTGAAAGATATTTAAAAGGATATTGGCATCCTGGTTTAAGCGGATCAAGAACAGCAAGCGCATCGGGAATTTCATCTTTAGGCTGATGATGATCGCAGATAATCAAATCCATTCCTAAAGAATTTATATATCCGGTTTCTTCGAGTGCAGTAATTCCGCAATCGACGGAAATCATAAGCGAAGTGCCTTTTGCCTTTACGTTATCAATTCCGCTTTTAGAAATTCCATATCCTTCCGTTAAGCGCTGCGGAATATAAAACTCAACATTGGCGCCAAGTTCTTTAAGGAAAAGATAAAGCAAAGCAGTAGAGCATGTACCATCAACATCATAATCGCCATAAATGCAAATCAGTTGATTCTCCGTTAACGCTGTAATAACCCGGTAAGTCGCATTCTCCATTCCATCCATAAGGAAAGGATCGTACAGTGAATCTAAGGAAGGACGAAAGAAATGTTTAGCTTGGTTAAAGCTTTTAATACCTCTTAGGAATAATAACCTGGCAAGAACATCGGGGACAGTTAAAGAATCTGCCAAAGATTTTATTGAGTAGTCGTCATCAACTTGTTTTATTTTCCAACGCTTTTTCAACATAAAAATTATCCATGGGATCTCACTCCCTTCATTATAAAGTCACAATATATAAATTATTCTTAAACGATTTTTAAGATATCCTCAATCCACTTGAACACAATCAGACAAAAATTAAAAAAAGTTGAACATGCTGACTAAAACAAAAATAGTTCAGGCTTATAAGCCGAATTCTGTTTCCCGATAAAATCGGGACGGCAATTATTTATCTTGTCCCGATGTTGCCATCGGGATCCAGCAGTCTACCCGGGAACTCATCTCTGCTGCAAAACTGCAGCATAGATTAAAGCGAACAACTTTATACCGCATGCACGGAAAAGTTCCCTTATTTGACCTTGCTTCGGGTGGGGTTTGCCGTGTCCCGGTAAAACCGGGATCCCGATTAAATCGGAACCAGAAATGTTACCATTTCTGCGGTAGGCTCTTACCCTGCCGTTTCACCTTTACCGCGAGTTTCCTCGAGGAAGTTTATTTTCTGTGGCACTATCCATAACCCGAAATATCGAGCCTCCGGACGTTATCCGGCACCCTGTTCTATGAAGTTCGGACTTTCCTCCCCGAATTTCTTCGAGGCAATTGCCCAGCCTGAACTGTTTAAATTTTAATCTAAATTTATATTTCAGATTGCATTTTTTCTTACAGCAAATATAATAAATAACTGCTCGTAAAGCATCAAAAATGTAAGTAATGGAATAAATACCATGAAGTAAAAATTGGCAGGAAAATAATTTCTCCGCCTCAACTCGTACCGGTTCTTTAATTACCTTTGGCAGGTAAACCGGTACAAGGTTGAAAAAACAACAATAGGAGGAGACTAGTAAAAATTTATCGAATTAAGCGTCTACTTTTTCGGCAATTTCGGTCGAAACCAGAATCCTTCCGCAGTATTCGCAAAAAAAGAGTTTGTTATTTCTTCTTATCTCAAGCTGTCTTTGCGAAGGAACAATATTATGGCAGCCGGAACATGCCGATCTTTTAATTGTTGCGACGGCTTTGCCTTTCTTAGCTTTACGGATTCTCATGTAAGCTAAGTAATCGGGCTTCTTTGTCTGAGCCTCAATTTCTTTTCTCTTTGTTCTAAGTTTAGCTTCTTCTTTTTCGTTTGCTTTTACAATTTCTTTTAGATCAGCTTCCTTAACCTTTAATTCTTCTTTAGATTCGTTTAACTGAGGACTAATCTCTTCAATCTCATCTGAAAGCTTTTTACTCAGATCCGCTAAAGAGTTATTCTCTTCTTCAAGCTTTCCGATCTGCTCATCGGTATGATCAATCTCTTTTGTGAGAGCATCATATTCTTTGTTGTTCCTGACCTGATAAAGCTGAGCTTTGAATTTTTTCTGATTCTCTTTCAGCTTTTCAATCTCCTCTTCGTTGTCCTTCCTCTTTTCGAGTGAATCTTTCTTTTCCTTTTCCTTAGCCGCAATTTCACTCTTTAATGCTGCAATCTTTTCTTCTAGAGCCTCAACAGCGTTTGGAAGATCTCCACGCAGCTCTTCAAGTTCATCTAGTTGATCATCTAAATTTTGCAGCTCATACAATATTTTTAATCTATCAAACAATTTACTTTCACTCCTTGACTTTAGTTATTATAAAAAATTATTGGATTAGTTGAACCATTATATTTAAAAACTTTTATTTGGGAATTAGACTTACCGATAATATTTTCCAACCTTCTTTGAACTTCATTGAGAGAAAAGATTTCGGTTTCATAATGCCCGGCATCAATTAGGAGAATTTCTCCGGCGGCATCATGAAAGGTATGATATTTTATGTCGGCAGTAATAAATGCATCGGCATTGGAGGCAATTGCTTCTTTTATCAAATCAGTTCCCGCGCCTCCGCATACGGCTACTTTTGTAATTTGATTATTTCTTCCTTCAACGAAACGGAAATTTTTCAACCTTAATTTTTCCGAGACATATTTTAAAAACTCTTTTGGAGCCATCGGATTTTCTAAAATGCCGGAAGCTCCCGCTCCATATTTTGAATTGGAATTTTCCAGAGGATAAATATCGTAGGCGGCTTCTTCATAAGGATGTATTTTCAATACCGCTTGAAGAATACCTTTTAATTTCCATGAATCCAAAATTACTTCAAGTTTAACTTCATCTACTTTTTCTTCAATGTCTTCTTTACCTGCTGTAGGTTTTGATTTGTCGGATCCTTTGAAAGTGCCTTTCCCGCCTGTTCTAAAGCTGCAATTGCTGTATTCTCCAATCTCTCCGCCGCCATTTTCAAAAATTGCTTCGGCAACTTTGTCTGCATAATCAACCGGGACAAAGACAACCAATTTTAATTGATTGGATTTTGATTCAACTAAAAAATTAATCTTCTTTAATCCAAGAGTTTTGGCAAGCGCAAAACTTACGCCGTCTTTTGTAAAGTCTAAATTGGTATGTGCTGAATAGAGAGTAATATCGTTCTTAATTAATTTTTCAATAATTTTTGAAGTTTTATCTTTATGAAGGTCGATTTTTTTAAGCGGGTTAAAAAGCAATGGGTGGTGTGTTATAATTAGATTGCAATCCTTTTTAATTGCATCGTCAAGCGTCTCGTCGGTTACCTCAAGGCAAAGCAGGATGTTTTTGATTTCTCTTTCGGTTAAACCTACTTGCAATCCTACGTTATCTTTTTGCCAAGCTATTTCTTTAGGTACCCAACTTTCAAAATATTTGAATATTACCTTACACGTCATACGAAAAAAAATGCACCCCGACTTTAATCGGGGTGCATCTTTCTTTTTCTAAAACCTTTGCTGTCTTGCAGCTAAATAATTTATAATATTAAAAAATATAAATCTTTTTATCATCTTTTCCATTTTCAAGTCATCAAATATAAATCATCAAGATTTAATTTCCAATTTTCTCATTAAATAATATTAAGAATTAATTTTAAATACTGTGATATAAAATACCGTAACTCACTTAGGCTCAATCCAATTATCATCTTCTTTAATTAAATCGATCAAACTATCAACCGCCTCCGCAGTAGGAACATTTCGTCGTACAATCTCTTTACCGCGGTACAAAGTAATTTTCCCTACACCGGAGCCTACATAACCGTAATCTGCATCTGCCATTTCACCGGGTCCGTTAACAATGCAGCCCATTACTGCAATCTTAACTCCTTTAAGATGTTCAGTCCGCTTGCGAATATTTTCTGTTGTCTCCTGTAAGTCAAACAAAGTT
Organism: Bacteroidota bacterium; assembly: GCA_021793635.1. The sequence continues at coordinate 5,503 of JAJYSI010000095.1, read as the reverse complement.
CTGCCGCATGAAGGACATGCAATGTATTCTGTTTTAGAAATTCTTGTACGGGCAGCCTGAAGTATTCCAAATAAAATTCTGTTAAATACTTTTTCTTTGGTTTCCCTGTCTTTCACAAAATTTTTAACTAGTGTATTACTTCCATTTAATGAAGAATTATCTGTAATTTTTTCAACGTCAATCCAGACACCGTCGCCAAAGCCGTCAATCAACAAAGCACCAAAATCAGTTGCAGAAAAAAGACGCAGTTCATCAATACTTAAATTGTTGTAGCTCCTTTTTATGATTACCGGACTCTGGATATTTTCTTTAATCAATTCGACAAATGCTCTTCTCTGTTCAGCCATCCCATGAAGATTATCGGTTTCCAGAACTAAGACAATAGTTTTATCATCCTTTAACCTAATAAGAACTTCGCCGTTCAAATCCTTTATATTAAATGAAGCAAAATTTAATACCTTGGAATGTTTGGAGACATTAAAATAATCTTCGGCATTAAACAGCGGATAAATATTCTGTTTATCGTCTAAACTATTCCAAAAATCATAATCATAAATTACTTTTAGTCCGTTTGGTGCATTAAACGGAAGAAGATTTTTGCCGAGGTATAAAATATCCGCCGCACCATCGCTCATATTCCATTTGTCGGAAACGGCATCATAAAAATATCCGATGGATGCAAGTCCTGAATAATTTTGAATTCCTATTTTACCAAAATCAGCAACAACCCTTGGTACGTTATGTCTGCCAATATCAGTAACTTCCAAAGTATGACGACGTTGATAATTAAAAGGATCATAGGGAACTTCACCAACCGGTTTTATAGGTTGATGATTTTCTCGCCCTTTATATCTGTTGACTAACTGAATTGCAACCGGCGCTTCAAATTCCGGATCTTCGGTAAGAGAAACGCGAACCGTATCGCCGATTCCATCCTCAAGCAAAGTTCCAATTCCAACTGCGGATTTTATTCTTCCATCTTCTCCTCCACCGGCTTCGGTTACTCCAAGATGAAGCGGATAATTCATTCCTTCTTCTTCCATCTTTTGTATGAGAAGCCTGTAAGCTTCCACCATTACCTGGGTGTTGCTTGCCTTCATCGAAAGGACGATGCTGTGATAATCTAAGTCTTCACATATACGCAGAAACTCAAGTGCAGATTCAACCATGCCGAGCGGAGTATCGCCGTAACGGCTCATAATGCGGTCGGAAAGTGATCCGTGGTTTGTTCCGATCCTCATCGCTGTACCGTATTCTTTGCAGATTTTTACCAGCGGAGAAAACCGTTCTCTTATCTTTTCAATTTCAGAATTATATTCCGTGTCGGTGTATTCAAGAGTTTGGAATTTTTTTCTATCAATATAATTACCGGGATTGACTCTAACTTTTTCTACAATTCTTGCCGCAAGTTCTGCCGCATTAGGGGTAAAGTGAATATCAGCTATTAAAGGTACATTATATCCGCGTTTTCTTAATTCATTTTTTATTTCTTGAAGATTTTGTGCTTCAAGTTTGCTCGGGGCGGTTATTCTTACATAATCGCAGCCGGATTCAACCATCCTTATTGTCTGCTCGACTGTAGCCTTTGTATCCATCGTATCTGTTGTAGTCATCGATTGGATTCTAATAGGATTGTCTCCGCCGAGAGGAATATCGCCGACAAATACTTCCTGGGTTTTATAGCGTGAAAACTGAGTTAAGCTGTTGCAGTATCTTCTGGTTTTACTGATCGAATATATCATTCTTGTATTTTGTTATTGCAAATTTTGAGGCGCCATAATGCGAATCTTAACTGAAAAATGAAATACTATTTTTATTCGCTTTTTAAATCGTCATAATTTTGTCTGCAAATATACGTTAAGAGAGAGAAATTTACGGTGACAAAATTGGCAGTACACTAAACTTAAATCTAATATTGTTAAATTAGAGTTGTCCATTTAGAGATTCTATTTGATAGAAATTGTATGAGAATTCCAGAGAGTAAAGTTGAAGAAATTCGATCGGCGGCAAATATTGTCGATGTGGTTTCGGAATTTGTCCAGCTAAGAAAAAGAGGTAAGAATTTTTTAGGCTTATGTCCATTTCATTCCGAAAAGACCCCTTCATTCACAGTCAGCGAGGAAAAACAAATTTTTCACTGCTTCGGCTGCCATGCCGGCGGCAACGTATTCAAGTTCTTGATGGATTACGAGAAAATTTCTTTTGTCGAATCTATTGAAGAAATTGCAAAAAGATACGGAATAAATATTGAGTACGAAGGTTCAGAGACTTCCGAAAAGCAGAGCATCCAGGAAGCACTTTATGACATCAATACAATTGCCGCAAGATATTTTTCAGATAACCTTCTCAATCATCCCGATGGTGAAGCTGCAAGGGAATATTTTCAGAAAAGAAAAATCAAACCTCAAAGCATGCGGGCATTTGGATTAGGTTATGCTTTCTCCGGCTGGGAACATTTCGTAAACTTTGCCGTTGAAAAAAAAATAGATTTAGAACAGGCAGTTTCGTTAGGACTTATCGGTCGAAATAACGACGGCAGGCTTTATGATAAATTTTCAGGAAGAATAATCTTTCCGATTTTTTCTCCTAACGGCAGGGTCGTTGCCTTTGCCGGAAGGATTATGGAGAAGAAAGAAACCTCGGCAAAATATTTAAATTCTCCGGAATCGATAATTTATGTAAAAGGCAGAATTCTTTACGGGCTTTCACATGCTAAAGATGAAATACGCCGTCTTGATAAAGCAATTCTGGTTGAAGGCTACATGGATTTAATTTCACTTCATCAAAGCGGGATTAAAAACGTTGTTGCTGTTTCTGGAACCGCACTAACTGAAGAGCAAGTCCAGCTTCTTTCACGCTATACAAAAAATGTTGTTCTTCTGTTCGATGCCGACACCGCCGGAATAAAGGCATCAATGAGAAGCATCGAACTTCTTCTTAAAAAAGATATGGAAATTAAAATCGCCTCACTCCCCCAAGGCGAAGATCCGGATTCGTTTGTTAATAATTTCGGAAGAGAGAAGTTCGAAGAGATTATAAAGAAAGCACAAAATTTTCTGGAGTATCAATCATCATTTTATGAATCCCAGGGAATGTTTGAAGAAGCCTCAAAAGCTGCTGAGGCTATCCGGGAGCTTGTAAAACCGGTTGCATTAATCGGCGACGAACTGAAAAGAAGCCTGCTGATAAAAAACATTGCAAAGAAATTCAATCTAAGAGAAAAGATGATTGAAACCGAACTTGAAAAAGCTTTGACAATTACAGGCAAGCAAATTACGGCTGAGGAAAGAACGAGGGATAGAGCGATTGCCCAAAAGGCAACCAATCCAATAGTTGATGAGGTTAAGAAAGCTTCTCCAAAGATTTACAATCTTGAAAGAGAATTAATTAAACTACTATACGAAGGCAGTGATGAGGTTGCGGAATTTATTTATACTCAAATACCTCTGGAAGAGTTTACAATTGAAGCTCACGCAAAGCTTGCAAACATTGTTTACGATTCTATAAAGAATAACGAAGATTTAATTACGAGTTCGCTTATCGAAAAAATTAATGACGAAAAAATGCAAGCTTATATTCTTGAGCTTACTTTTGAAAAATACCAGATAAGCAAAAACTGGGACGACATTTTTCCCGGTGACTCTCCGGAGTTTATTATTCAAAGAATTGCTAAGGAAACGGTAAAAAGAATTAAAATAGAAAAAATCGATTTGAGAATTAAGAAAAAAAGAAAGCTGATTGCAGAAGAAAAAAGTCATGAAGAAATATTTAAACTCCTTAAGTTGAACAATGAGCTTGAAAAGGAGAAACTATCAATAGCACAGAGTTCCTGACAATTATTTCCCACGGCAATTAAGTCCTTTTGCTCTTTTCCCATATACGTACTTATACTGATTCGCTTGAATTAAAAAATAATTAATTTACAATTTGGTTTTGGCAATATATTTTTCATCCGGAATTATATTGCCTAAATTTTTTTCTATTTTCATTAAAACCTTGCTGGTAGGTTATATTTATTAAGAGGAGGGAAATGTATAGTCGTTTACAGAATTTATTGAAAAATAGTGGGATAGTCTTCGATCAAAGAGAAGTAAATTTTATT
>JAJYSI010000095.1:0-1391 GCA_021793635.1 Bacteroidota bacterium | reverse complement strand
AGCATGCTTTTAAAATTGCATTAAATTATCTAAAGTATTCCTATTTGCGTGTACAAAAGTTGATCGAAGTTTACGAATTGTCTTATGAAGATATCGCAATTGACTCGATTGCGCCTTTATTTGTAAAGGATAAAGGAGGCATTCACTTATTACTTGTAAGCTCTTATAAGAGTTGGAAACCACCGGTTAAAAATGAAGAGGATGCTTTATTCTTCTTGAATAAGATAATTGCTGCAAGAGTTGAGCAGCATATTACTTTGCTTCTGAGAGAAGCTGATCCTGTCTTTGGAAAAATTCTGGATTCAGTAAACTATTTTATTGAGAAGAAAGGATTTAAAAAGCTGAATTACCTCGGTAATCTTTACATAGTAGAAAAAGATTGTATGGTAATTCGGGATAAAGTAATTGATCCTTTTGATTTTGAATTTCTTCCTTTGAATCTTTTATATAATAAGCAGACAGCGATAATGGAGATACTTGATTATATAAAAATTAACACCGATTATTTTCCGGCTGTCCCTGTAAATGCATTTGTAAGCAGATTAAAAAATCTTTTATTTGCAGATACCATCGAAAAGCATGATCCGGATTTTACCTTTAATCGTATTGAGATAGAAGAGAGTATCAACCACGGTCTTAATCATGCAATAGCTAAACTAAGTAAAACATACGGTAGTACAAAAAAGCTTACCAAGCAAGAGTGTAAAATCGTATTACAAGTATTAGAAGAAATAGCACTAGATCTTAGGAACGGTGGAATGCATTTGGGAATGCATGAATATTTCACCAATTACATACCCGGACTTACCAAGGAAGATTTCAATTCAAAATATAAAAATGCAATTGAATATCTTTATAAGTCTATGAGAAGCTCTATTGCAGCTAAACTGAAAAATTAAAAAATAATTTTCCGAAACCGGCTGTTTTTCTTCTATATATTAATAAAACAAAGGCAACGGATGAAAAACAATGTGAACATAAACGAGAAAGACATTTTCTATTATTTATTTTGCAGAAACCGGCTGGCAGAATCTAAGATCAACGTTTTAACAAAACAAAAAAGGTTTCTTAAAGAAATTAACTTTTATGCGGAATTGAAAAGATCATTCCATAAAAGGTTAAATAAGGAGTTGAAACAAAAATTATTTTCTTCTTTCTTGGTCATTTGATACTCTGATTTATCCCGATCCATCGAAGCTAGGTTCAAAAATAAGCAGGTATGTTTTTGTTCATTTTGGTCAACAAGTCTTTACTTTTATTTGAAGGAAGGCTGAAATAACGAGAGCCGCCGCTTCCGGCACTTAAAGGAATTCTATTCTTTTTATTCTTCAATTCATTAATTATTTTGCATCTCGATTTAACAAAAAGTATAAATATGTTCAGAAGTTCGA
>JAJYSI010000094.1 GCA_021793635.1 Bacteroidota bacterium | reverse complement strand
TTAACCATTATGCCTGTTTCTTCATATACTTCTCTTTTGACAGCAAGTTCAAGGCTTTCACCCTGTTCAACAAAACCGGCAATGTTTGAATATTGCCCTTTAGGCCATTGCTTTTGTCGAGCTAATAGGCAGCGATTACCTTTGCTAACTAAGACAATAATAGCAGGATCTGTACGCGGGAAATATTCAGTCAAACAAGTTTGATTTGTACATACAATTTTATGACCGGAATCGGCGCTCCGGGTCTTACTGCCGCACACACCGCAATACTTATTCCGCGAGTGCCAATGTGTAAGAGCGCGGGCATACGCCAATAGGGATGCATTTACCGGATTCATTAAAAACATAATTTTCCGGAACTCATCAAATCTTCCCCGCTTAAGCAATTCATCTTCAACTTCTTTACCGGCACTTTCAAAATTAACTGCAAAGTAAAACTTCTCTCCGATTTCGCCGAGAAAATATACCGAGTAGGCACCAGTACTAAAATTAGCAACTTCTTCAAATGATAAGAAGACGGGGGTAGGGGAAAGGTCAAGTTTATGGGTGGAGGTTTCTTCAAATAAATTCTTTTGATTATGTACCGGGATAAATATTGATTCTGGACTTCTTAATTTATCTTCAATCCATTTTACGTCCGCCCTATATTCTGCGAGACGATTAAGTCCATCGGTCGAAAGAAAATTTATTAGAGATTGATTTTTTTTTGCCATTACTTTGCCTGAGAAATTGTTTTTACACTGATAACCTTTACACCAAGGAATTTTCCACTCCTATTAAAATCAAATGCAAAGTTTGCATATCCTAAAATTGCACATGCATGGCAGCCCTTCTGAAGCTGGTAACTAAAAATAAACCTTTCTCCTCCTCCCGGTAAATTTAACATTACGGGATAATTAGTTCCTGATCTATCACCGGGCCATATAGTCACATCGGGATATTTTGATGCAATCACTTTATAAACTTTATTTTTTTTAATACCTTTTAACGGCATTAAATTATAATCGTCAACATCAATCATATTTGGAGATCCGTTTACAAGAAAACAGACTTGATTTTCATTTGCACGGAAGGGAAAATTAGAGTAAGCTACATCTACTAATCCAAACCTTTTAAAATCCCTTAAATAACCTTGATTATCTGTCATTTTAGCAAACTCAATTGCCTGAGGTGAGGCACCCGATACTTTCATTTGCGCAACAAAGCATTTACCAAAGTCAGGGAATTTTGCGTTTGCGCAAACTTCACGAATATGCTGCATAATGCTCATACCAGGCTGCCAAAGTGCGGTTGAATCTACCTTAAATTTATTATTTGCTCCGTTCTTAGATTCTGTTTGAGCAATTCCTTTTAACGAAAAGAATACTAAAAAAATAAATACAGTAAATCTAATTTTCATCTTATTTCTGTTCCTTTTTAGCATAAATAAATTATATCAAATAAAAGCTTTTTAATAAAAATAATCAGAAAAAAACAATCTATCCAATCATTTGTTAAGTGTCTTTTTCTTAAATAGTTTTAATGGTCATTTTTATTAAAATGATAAGCAACTCTTATTATTTTGTAAAATCTTCATATAATTATAAACTCGAAATCAATAATATTGATCAGTTTGAAAAGTTCCGGGGTCATTCTTCTTGGTCTAATTATTGATCGCCTTTTATAAAATACCCTCTCATCCATTAAAAGGTAATTAGTGATGAAATATAAGAAATTTATTTCCATTTTTTATTTAATCTTGACCATTTTTTTCATTCAATACCAGACACTTTTCGCTCAAACCTTAGACAACCGTATTGACAGCCTAATCTCAAAAATGACACTTGCCGAAAAAATTCTTCAACTTCATCAAGAAGGAGGAATGAACACTGCGGATAATTCACGGCTCAGAATCCCCGGCTTGATTATGTCTGACGGCCCTCATGGGGTAAGAAACGGTATGGCAACCAGTTTTCCTGTTGGAATCGGTATGACTGCTACTTGGGATAAGGATTTAATTCATCAAGTTGGTGTTGCTATGGGACAGGAATTTAGAGGAAAAGGAATACACCAAATGCTTGGGCCTGCAATGGATATTTGCCGCGATCCAAGATACGGACGAAGCCCTGAAAGCGGAGGTGAAGATTCTTATCTATGCGCTCAAATTAATTTTAATCTTATAAAAGGAGTTCAAAGCACCGGGTGTATTGCTACTGCAAAACACTTTAACGTAAACGGAAAGGAAAATAACCGCACGAATAACAACATCACAATTAGCCAGCGAAATTTAATGGAGGAGTATGGTCTGAATTTTAGAACTGCCGTGCAAGAAGGCGGAGTGCTTTCCGTTATGAACGCATATAATTTAATTAACGGTCAAAAGTGTGCTGAAAACCCAAATCTTCTTACTAATATTTTAAGAAATGTCTGGGGTTATCCGTTTTACGTAGTATCCGATTGGGGATCAATTTGGACTACTGCTAACGCCGTCAACGCAGGCTGTAATATAGATATGGGAGATACTCAATATCAAGATAATCTTTTAACTGCAGTAAATAATAATTCGGTATCTGTTTCTACTATCGATAATGCAGTTAAAGATGTTTTGCGGACAAAAATTCTATCCGGTTTGTTGGATTATTATTTGCCGGGAAACGGAAATGATGTAAATAGCATTGCTCATCAACAGCTTTGCTTACAAGCGGGAAAAGAAAGCCTCGTATTATTAAAAAATCAGGATAATATTCTTCCGATAAATAAAAGTACAGTAAAAACAATTGCTGTAATCGGACCGAGTGCGAATATATGTCAAACTGACGCTTCAGGAAGCAGTTGGGTTACGCCTTTTTATTCTGTTTCCCCCGTTGCAGGAATTATAAATAAAATCGGTGCAACTAAAGTAACTTATTTTAAGGGATGCGATATCAACAGCAGTGATACTACGGGTTTTGCTGTCGCAAGACTTGCGGCTCAAAATGCAGATTATGTTATTTATATCGGGGGGCTTGACGGTACGCAGGAAGGAGAAGGCTTTGACAGGGTTGGGAACTCTTTTGTTTTACCAGGTCAGCAGGAAAATTTGATAAATGAATTAAGCTCAGTCAACAAAAATCTAATCTGCGTTATTGAAAGCGGTGGTATCTGCGGACTTCATGAATGTATTCAAAATATTAAAGGATTGATATATGGATTTTATCCGGGACAAGAAGGGGGAAATGCTATTGCCGATGTAATCTTCGGGGATTATAACCCGGGCGGAAAGCTGCCTGTAACTATGCCGCAGTCAGATTTACAACTTCCGGCTTACACTCTTAGTTATGATAATGAATTCGGAGCCGGTTACAGATGGTTCGATCAAATGGGTTACACACCGGAGTTTGCCTTTGGTTATGGTTTGAGTTACACGACTTTTAAGTTTTCTAACCTCGTCGTCCCCTCTTCTGTTCCTTTAGGACAAAACATTAATGTTACCATCGATGTTACAAATACCGGTTCCGTTGCCGGAGATGAAGTTGCACAACTTTATCTGTCGCACCAAATATCTAATATTTGGATGCCAATAAAACAACTTCGGGGATTTCAAAGAATCAATCTTCAGCCGGGTGAGACAAAAACAGTTACATTTACATTAACTAATGATGAACTTTATTATTATGATGAAACTTCAAGCTCATACAAAGTTGATCCGGGAACTTACACAGTCAGAATAGGCGATTCATCCGATAATTTGCCCGACTCTGCAAACGTAACAATTACACCGGCAGCATTAAAACCGGATCTAGTAATAACAAACATTAAATGGTTCCCCCGTTTTCCATTAAAAGGAGATAAAGTAGTTTTCTTAGCAATGATAAAAAATCAAGGGACAGCACCAAGCCCATTAAACGCGACTCATTTAGTTACATTCAGCATAAACGGAACTGAGATCAGCCGTTCCGTAGAATTTAAAGGTTCGATTCCAATCGGGGGAATGGCATTAGTTTGCGCAAACACAAGTCCGGATACAACACAAAATTCATGGAGCGCTAACCAGCTCGGAAACTTTGAAGTGGAAGGTGCAGTTAACGGAGATAACTCAATCGATGAGCTATCTACTGTAAATAATATCTGTACGGATACCGTAACTGTAATTCCGAAGCCGGCGACAGATATTGCAATCGGAAAGACCGCTACGGCATCTTCGCTAGAATCGTCAAGCTATCCTGCTTCTTATGCAGTAGATGGAAATAATTCTACGCGTTGGTCTTCACAATTTAGTGATCCGCAATGGCTGATGGTTGATCTTGGAGCCGTTTATAACATTGATAAAGTTGTTATTAGTTGGGAAGCAGCTTATGCAAAGGAATTTGAAATCTTAATTTCCAGCGACGGATTGAATTGGACTACAGCTCAGCATATTACTAACGGAACCGGTGGTTTGTCAAATATTCCTATTTCCTCACAGGCAAGATTTGTAAAGATGCTCGGAATTCAGAGGGGCACACAATATGGATATTCAATCTATGAATTTCAAGTTTTCCCCGTGGATACAAATTCAGTAAACGGTATAGAGCAAACATTAAAAACACCTTCAAAATATTCCCTTGAAGACAACTATCCAAATCCTTTTAACCCAACTACTACTATACGTTATCACGTTCCAAAGCAAGGTAACGTAAAGATAGAAGTCTATAACATCTCCGGACAATTAATTAGAACTTTAGTTAATTCATACTACAATCCGGGAGATTATTTTGTCATGTGGGACGGGAGAAATTCTTCAGGTAATGTTATTTCAAGCGGCATGTATTTTTACAGAATGACCTCAGGTAATTTTGCAGAGACTAAAAAAATGGTATTTCTAAAATAATTTTTCAAGTAGAGTATGTAATTTTATTTTCTCGTTCCTAACGTCCGGATTTTTTGTCATTCAGACGGAAGTCAGAATCTCCTCGCTTCAGTGGAGAAATTTCTACTTCCTCCACTTTTACTTTTCACCCCCGTTGAGATAATCAATTGCATCGTCAACAGTCTTGTGAGTTCCGGTAATTACGATAGTATCGTGCGGAAGTATTTTTTCTTCACTTACAGGATTTGTTATTGTTTTTTCTCCACGCACAATTGCTATAATGGTTGCCCCAGTCAAAGCTCTTAAATTAAGCTCGCGCATATTTTCACCCGCATGGACATTATCCTCGGAGACATAAAAAGTCTCCGTTAACCCAGCCGCCAGCAATTCATCAATATTTACAAGTGAGTTTACACCACCGGTTTCCAGGCGCATTAGATTGTATGACTCGCCTCTTAATAACGAAACTTGCTTCATTATAATGTTAAGAGGTATATGAAACTTCTCCAATACCTTACTAAATATTTGCAATGAAGTTTCAAACTCTTCGGGTATTACTTCATCGGCTCCCAAATTTATCAAATCATCGATTTCGGAGGTATAGCGTGTCCTTATTATCGCATAGACATTTGGGTTTATTTTTTTTGCAATTTGCAACCCCCTTCTTGAGGCAACCGGGTCAGAAATTGCATAGACAATTACGGATGCTCTTTCAAGCCCGGCGACATGAAGTATTCCCTCTCTGATGACATCTCCGAAGATTATCCTTTCACCTTTTGCCTTTTCTTGTTTAAAAGTTTCTGGATTCATTTCAATTACTATATAACTAATTCCCGTCTCCTTTAATACACGCGCTAGATTTTTTCCGTTTAACCCGAAACCAACTATAATTACATGTCCGCTCAAGTTGTTTTTATCGTGTTTCTTTTGCGGTAATGAAATATCGCCGATCTTAAAACCAAGTGCCGGAGCAAGTTTGATGAAGAACGGAGTCAACAACATTGTAAAGATTGATGATGCGAGAAATGCGTTATAAAAATTAAGATTAATTAAATTAAACCTTAATCCCGCTTGCGACAATACGAATGAAAACTCTCCCACTTGTGAAAGCACCAAACCAGTCATTACTGCTATCCTTAAAGGATATTTCATTACTTTTATTAAAACTGTAATGATTGAAGACTTAAGGATTATTATTCCCGCCGTAACCGCTAAAAGGAGGAAGAAATAATCAAGCACAAACTGCAGGTCCAATAAAAGGCCTACTGACACGAAAAATATACTGTTGAACACATCTTTGAACGAAAGTATTTCTGCTGTTATTTGGTGACTGTAATCCGATTCCGATAATATTAAACCCGCAATAAAAGCACCTATGGCAAACGATAGTCCGATGGCATGAGTAAGATATGCAGTACCCAATAATAGCATAATTGTCCCTACCGTTAATGCCTCACGTATTCTCAGTCTCACAAGCTGATGCAAAATTTTAGGCATTAGTAATTTTGCAAGAACCACTATAACTCCGACCGAAGCAAATGCGTATAACAACTGCAACAATATTTTACCGATAGTAAAATTTTCACTTCCCCCCATTACCGGAATAAGAATAATCATTGGAACAACTGCAAGATCCTGAAATATTAATATTACAAGAGAAATTTTGCCCTGGGGAGTTTCCAGTTCATTCCTGTCGGAAAGAAGTTTAAGAACAATTGCAGTACTCGAAAGACTGACAAGCATACCGTAAAAAACAGCCTGGTTAAAAGGAATCTTAAACAGATATAAAATAAAAGAAGAGACAGTTATTGTAATTACTATTTGAAGACCGCCGGCATAAAAGAGCATCTTTTTCATTTTCACCAGCCGCGTTAAAGATACTTCCAATCCAATAGTAAACAACAGCAGCATTACCCCTACTTCAGCCATCGCTTTTATATTTTGAATATCAGCAATAAGTTTGAAACCATAAGGACCGATAATCAGACCTGCTACAAGAAAGCCGAGGATACTTGGGATGTTAATTTTCTTAAAAAGATAGATGATGGGAAGGGAAATAAGAAGTATTATTACAATATCTTTTATGAATGTGTATTGTGGCATATTAATTTAGTTTTCATCTACCGTATATTTAAACCGGTTAGAATTGATGTTAAAATAAAAATAAATGCAATACAAAATAATATTTTCTTTTGAATAAGCAGCTAAAACTTGGACAAGAAATGTTTACCCTAAAAAACAAGGAATTATCGAATAGCTAAAGAATTATATTATCATCAAGTTAGGGAATAAAAACAGAAGCTAAAATTTAGAATCTCTCAACAATTTATATTAAAGTGAAGGAAATAAAATGACAAAAAAAAAATGGAATATGGATAACATACCTGACCAAAAAGGAAGAATAGCTATCGTAACCGGCTCAAGCAGCGGAATAGGATTTGAAACCGCCCGAGTTTTAGCCGGTAAGAATGCTACCATTATTATAGCAGTAAGAAATTTGGGAAAAGGAAACAACGCAGCAGGCAAAATAAAAGCACAATATAAAAATGCCGTTGTTCACATTATGGAACTTGACCTGGCTAACTTAAATTCTGTAAAAACATTTGCTGATAATTTCATAAAGAATTACTCGCGCCTTGATCTGCTTATTAACAACGCGGGAGTAATGATTCCACCATACTCAAAAACCGTAGACGGCTTTGAACTACAATTCGGGACAAACTATCTCGGACATTTTGCATTAACTTCATTATTATTTCATTTAATAAAAAATACTACTAATAGCCGCATTGTAAACGTTTCGAGCACAGCCCATAGATCCGGCAATTTAGATTTTGACGATTTGAACTGGGAAAAAAGAAAATATAAAGCTTGGCGAGCATACGGTGACAGCAAAATATCAAATCTTTATTTCACTTATGAATTACAAAAAAAACTCGACAACGAAAAGATAAAAGTCATTGTTGCCGCCTCACATCCCGGGTGGACGGCAACCGACCTTCAAAGACATAGCAAAGTATTTGAATTCCTTAACGGTTTCTTCGCTCAAAAAATTGATATGGGGGCGCTTCCTACACTTTACGCCGCAACTGCTGCAGACGTAACCGGGGGCGATTATTTCGGTCCTTCCGGCTGGCAAGAATGGAGAGGCTACCCTAAGAAGGTTGAGTCCAATGCCCTGTCTCATGATAAAAACATAGCGTCAAAATTGTGGGATGTATCTGAAAAATTAACGGGTATAAAATTCAACATGTAGTTCATATTACCTAAAAGATTATTATTTAATAAAATTCCAGGATGGATATACAATGAACACGATAATAGATTTTTGCGTAATTCCAATAGGAGTGGGGGTTTCTGTTTCCAAGTATATTGCTGAGATACAAAAAATATTACAGCAAAGTGGATTAAATTATAAGATGCATGCATACGGTACAAATGTAGAGGGTGAATGGGACGAAGTATTTGCAATCGTAAAAATATGTCACCAAGCGGTTCATGAAATGGGAGCGCCAAGAATTTCTACCTCGATGAGGATCGGTACAAGAACGGACAGAGAACAAACTATGGAAGATAAAATTAAGAGCGTTGAAGTTAAACTTTCGTGATGGTCACGCGACTGTATCAATTATTCAATCATGCTGTAATATTTTTAATAGTCAGGATTTTTCATAGAAACTTATTCTCATTTTGAAGATGCTTTTACTTTATCCCAACCGTTAAGCTTAGCTTCTTTTATTAAACCGGCAACGCGCTCTGCTTGCAATATAAAAGTTTCGAGACGGGCTTCGATAACTTGCGGGTAAACATTACCATCAGTTTCAATAGTTAAAAAAGGGATATTCATTTTACCGTTAAAAACTTCGGGCAGCTTATAATTTTTGTTTATTAGTCTTTCTGCAAATATTTTATTTTCAACTTTCATTTCCATTGCAGCAAGTGACTCGGTAAACCTGGTGGGCATACATCCGAAGGGACCCAGGTTTATGACGCCGCAGTATTTATCAATTGTCTCATGCAATGCTACTCCAAGTGTAATTCCGGGTTCTCCTTTGTATTCCAGAGGAAGGATATGGCTGCTTCTTTTAAGCAGCGATTCTACTTTAGTTAACGAGAATTTATAATAGCTGGTTCTTGCCAGGATTTTTTTAATTTTGTACTCGGCTATTCTCATATACAAAACCCTTATAAGCCTTTCTAGCTTTTTCCGGTAGGAAGTTTCAGGTTCTAAAAGTTTTTGCTTTAAAAGATAATCTATATAATAGACCCATTCACTTATATAAGAATCTTTCAGAATAAATCCCTTTTGTGCAAAATGTTTGTTCAGCCATTTATGGGAAAAATGATCACGCCTTACATAAATCTCACCGCAAAGAGCAATATATTTAGCCTGGCTTATTGGAACTCGAGACGGTATTTTATTTTTAATAACCCCGGCGAATCTTTTTAAGGTGTTATATATTTTACTTGGATTCTTTTCAAAAACAAGGTTCATCTTATCAAATTCTTCAGAAAATATTTTTAATCCATCATCAGGATTTATTGCGTGTGTCATAATACCAGAACGGACATCATCCAGGACATCACTTATAAAAATAGAT
>JAJYSI010000093.1 GCA_021793635.1 Bacteroidota bacterium | reverse complement strand
GCCGGATTGCTTCCTCGGGATGGACGATTATCTTGAAACAGAAGGTTTGGCTTCCCGCCTTATGCCGGTAAAGAAGCAAGGTATGGATTTCATGAATGTCGGAATTACAAAAACCGATTTATTTGATCTGAATCCGAGCTTTTCTAAAACATACAAGACAGGTTTCAAGTTTAGAGGATTAAACAATAAAAATATTTTCTTCGACGAGACTGAAACGCGGCTTATTCAAAACTACCGCAATGTTTTTACACAGCTTGCATATCATTACAAATACGTTTTGAATGACAACAATATGTGCATCCACACTCTTAATAAGATGGAAGAAGAAATTCCAAGAGAAGATGTACCTTTTGATTACAGACTTCTTTATAATGTAGCAAACTTGTATCAGGCATGCGGAGATACTACAGAATTCAAAAATGTAGCTCAGGATGTTATTCAGCAGGCTAAGCAGGATCTAAGCGATGTTTCTATGCAGGATCTTTCTTCGCCGTATAATGCATACAGCATTCTTGAAAGACTCTATGTTAACATGAATGAATATGATAATGCTATTGCAGTCCTCCAGCAGCTTCAGACTCAACTGCCGGAAGCAGGAGGTGTACAGCAGGAAATTGCAAGGATTAAGGCTATGCAGCAGCAGGCTCTTCATCCGCCTCAAGCAAAGGATTCAACTGTTAAGAAATAACATAAGATGATTTCCATCAGTTCAACTGACGGAAAAAGTATTAACCATTCTTTTAGGCTTTAGCCGCATCTAATAATGCGGTTAAAGCCTGCTGCTTAATCTTCCATTAAAACCATCGGCAATAAACACACATTTACTTTTTGACTTCTTTCACTATCTCTCTCCTCTTCTTAACAATTTCTTCACATTAAATTAACCTTAACTTAACATTGCAGGATTATCTTTCGCTTGAAAATATTAAAGAGTATGAATGAGAATAATTCACATATCGGATTTACATTTTACAACTTTTTTCAGTACAAACAATTTAAGCCGCATCGAGCAGGCTCTTAAGTTCGCAGTTGAACTGGAAAGCGACCATATTGTTATTACAGGAGATTTAACGGACAACGCAGCACCGAAAGATTTTTATATACTAAGAAAGCTCTTTGATAAGCTGGGAATTCTTGACGGTAACAAACTCTCTCTTGTTATCGGGAACCACGACATCTTCGGCGGAGTGCAGACCGCCGAAGATATTTTTTTATTTAGCGACAAATGCCGCCGCACCAACTACTTTAAGAAAGTAAAAGAATTTTACAGCTGCTTCCCGGAATTGTTTGATAACGCTGCATATTTCAATTCCGAATTGATCTTTCCTTTTGCAAAAATAATCGACGATTTTATTTTCATCGGCATGAATTCCATTGCAGAATATTCTAAAGTAAATAATCCTTTTGCATCAAATGGAATAATTAACATGACGCAGATAGCGGAGACTATCAGCATCCTTGATAAATTCAGCCACTCTAATCTTCGCAAGGCGATAATGGTTCATCATCATTTTAACAAAATTAAAATCAGAGAAAATTCTCAAAACAGCTTCTGGCAGAATATAGAGAAGCAGACGATGAAGCTTAAAAAGAAAAAAAGATTACTAAAGATTTTTAAAAGCGAAGGCGTTGAGTTAATCCTTCACGGTCATTATCATGAGTCAAAAGATTATGAACGGAAAGGCATCCGCTTCTCCAATGCAGGCGCAAGCTTCATCAATGAAAGCAAAAAAGAAATAAACCTTAACATAATCGACATCGATAGGAAAATTGATATAAACATTGTAAAGCTTCCGGTGTTTGAGAATATTCCGGATGAAATTGAATTGACTATTGATGATTAGGAAACTTTGTCGTTAAGTTATATGAAAAATAGAGGAAGAAATAAGTGATTAACTCTTGACCTCTGCTCTCTAACTTCTGAACTGTTTTTTGGTTACAGCTTTTCTGATTTATGAAGTAAAAAATAGATGATGGATAGGAGATAATTGTTACTTTCTTCCGGGTATTTTCTTTTCGATGGTAAATCGAAAATCCATGATCAAGTTTCCGGAAAAGTGTCGGAATTTTTGACCGGCATGAAACTAAACTTATATTCAATAACAAACGTCTAATCGAAAAATTTTGGCAATGTCATTTTAGTTTCATTTAATAATTCTCTTTTATCTTTTGTCAATATAAAATTTAATTGCTTATTGAATAAGAGAAGAAAATACTTAAGGGATAAAATGGAAGTTGGAGACGTTGTTAAATATTGTTTTCCGAATCATAAAAGTCTGCACAAGGCTTCCGTTCTAGGAGTAATAATTTTTGTAGGAGATTCTTCAATAATAATAGATTGTGAAGACACTGCCAGGATAAAAGTAACTCCAAAAAATTTTAAGAGAATTGAACTCATAAAGCATATTCAATATAAAAACAAAAAGACTTTGGTTTGAGAATTAAGGAGAATATAATGAGCAAAAGAATTTTAATCCTCTGCACAGGAAATTCCTGCCGCAGCCAGATGGCGGAAGGAATTCTGAAATCATTAGACCCTGAGTTAATTGTTTACTCTGCAGGCACCGAACCTGCACTTCAAGTACATCCTAAGGCAATAAGTGTAATGAAAGAGATCGGGATAGACATCTCGGACAACTTCACAAAAAGCGTAAATTATTTTCTGCATAAATCTTTTGATTATGTAATAACAGTTTGCGATAATGCAAAGGAAACTTGTCCAGTGTTTTTAGGCAAAGTAGAAACTAAAATCCACATGGGTTTTAAAGATCCTGCTGCCGCTGCCGGAAATGAATTTGAAATACTAGAAGCATTTCGAGAAACGAGAGACGAAATGAGAATAGCATTCAGCGAATTTTACAAGAAGAATATTTTTAATCTTGAAAAGAAAAGCGCGTAATTTTTTTGTTAAGAATAGAGATGGCATTTCCCAGAGAGATGCCGTCTCTATATCCTTGCCCACCTATCACATATCCATTGCGCATATCAACTAATCCTTTGAATTTGGAGTAAAAACCTAATCCGGATTGGATCAACCCTATCCGGATTAGGCTGCACCCAACAAAAGATAGAACGATGCCAAACGGATTAGAAAAGTTCAACCCGGCTTTAGAACATTGCAAGCCGTTCTTAGAATATTCCAAGTAAAGATTACAAATTTCCAAACTAAGGTTGGAAAATTCTAAGTCGAGGTTAGAATAATCCAAGTTCGAGTCGGGATTTTCTAAGATGACTTTGGATTATTTCAAGTTGAACTAGGAAATTCCCAACCGGACTTGAGAATTATCTAAAATAGATTTGGATTGATGTCAAAATAATCGGAAAGCAGCTTCCGATAATCTTTTTACTTCCCTAGTCGCTTAGTTTTGATGGACATTTTAATATTTCAGACAAAAGTCTTCAACTAAGTGTCCGTTAAAGTATCGAGTCGAACGGAAAAACTCTAAGACTTAGCATTATTAGTAAGGTAATTGATTGTCTCCAATTCTAATATCAGCGCATAAATTTTGAAACGCCATAAATGGAAATTATGAATTGGATAATGTTACTCCCTGAAAACATACTTTAGGCTGCTTCTTTATAAATTTCAAAACTGGGAACAAAAAGGCATATCAGTACTTTCCCCAAACAAAAAAAATTATTGTAAGAAAAGATGAAGTGATAATAGAGGATTTTGCATTATCAAGATCAAAAACAAAATATAAAGTATTATATCCGAACAAATATAGAGTAGTGCCGCTTTAGAAATAATACTGCTTATCATAATTACAAATAATTGCAGTTTCCATCAAATTCATGTCAGTTCGGTTAGCTGTATTTTTTCATTCCATAGTTAGATTTCCGTCAGTTTGGATGGATTTCTGATTTTGTTCGGAACAATCAAAAACTCAACTTCATTAAAAAAAATGTACCACATTAAAAGGCAGGTATTAAATTGATCATGAAAAATACCTTATCCAATTTTTAGAATAAAAAATTGTTAGATTATTCTAAAATTCCGCTTGTAACAAATTGTAAATAAAAGTAAGTTTTATTAAACTAAATATCGTGTTCTATCACTAACAATTTATTCAGGTGAAATCATGATAAGCTTCTTACAGTCTTTCTTTTATTATTTCCGTTCAACAATTGGGAGTGTAAAACGTTCGACACCAATTGTTTCTTTATTATTCTTCTTCGGATTTCTTTCAGATTCCCCGGCACAGGTTAGTATTACACTCGATCAAATTAAAGCAATATTTACTCCCGGGCTTACCCACACTTATACCAATTCTGATGAAACACTTAATGTTGTAGACATAGGGAAAGCCGGCGGTCCGAATATTTATGATTTTTCAAATGTACAACTGCCCGCATACGGCGTATCAAACAACTATTATGTAGGCAGTGTACCCATAATGATATCAAGATTTCCTTCCAGTGCCGTTACAATGGGAGAAAACCTTGATCTAATAGAAATGAACCCGGTATTTTTATTCGGACAGGATACAATTTTCGTTTTAGGTCAAGCTACGGTTACTTTTCCGCAGAAGTTTGAACATTACATCCCTTATCAGGTTATGGGTAAGTTCCCGATATCATACCGCTATTCATTCTCCCAGTCACTTACTGCGTACGACACCGTATATAGCTCCTCGAACAGCGTTACCTCAAGTTCTTCATTTAATGTTAATAACATAACTACGGTTGATGGCTACGGAACCTTGAAAATAAACGGCAGCCAGGTTGAATGCTTAAGAATAAAATTGGATCATACAAGCTTAGGCGATAAAGAATTTTTATTTATGACCAGAGAAGGAATTTTTATTGATATCATGGTGCCTTCTTCGCAGCCTGATTCGGGAAATGTTGCAATAAACAAAATGATGGTACTCGTTTCCTCATCATTCACTGATGTTAAAGTTATTAAAACAGAAGCTCCTTCAGAATATAGCTTAAGCCAGAACTATCCGAATCCTTTTAACCCGGCAACAACTATCAGCTACCAGGTTCCGGCTTACAGTCATGTAACAATAAAAGTTTACAATATGCTTGGTAAGGAACTTGGGACGATTGTGGATGAAAATAAACTGCAGGGAAATTATACGGTAAACTATAATGCAGGCAGTCTTTCAAGCGGCATATATTTTTACCGGATGCAAGCCGGAAATTTTATTAGTACGAAAAAAATAATCTTGCTGAAATAATATCTGCATCATAATTTACTTCCCGGCTGTCATGAACGGCTGATATAATCGGAGCCAATATCATGACAGCCTAAGCAAAAATAATTTACTCCATGATGAACTAATAATCCGAAAATAAAATAATCGTAATCTATACCTCTTCGTCATAGATCAAAAGTGACATTCTTTACTTTCCAGAAGCATCTTTAATGATCAGTACCCAGTCATTCCCGTCTTTCTTTTTTCCCGGAGGATTAAATTCTTTCTTTCCCTTGTTTATAAATTTCCCAATGAAATTAGAACTTCCGTTTCTTGGATTATACCAATAAGCATTTACATATTTACCGGAAATTTTTCCCATGTTAATTTCAAAATTGCGACCGTTATATGTATAAATAAAAAGATATGTTTTGCCTCTCGTAGCGGCAAGGTAATTATATCTTTTACCATTTTTACCGGCAATTATGGATTCATCGGGAACTCTTTCAAAATATGGTACTGATAACATCAACTTTTTCAAATAAACCATCTCGAACGAACCGGGATCATTTAAAGCATCGTACCAATATTCCTTAACGCCGTAAGCTCCTTTATCGCCGGGCTTATAAAACTGCATTACTGCGTTGTCGCCGTAAGTAAAGCCGAAGGCACCTGCAAAGACTGACCAGTAGGCATATCTTCGAACATCATTATCTTTCCAGTAAGGCATTGAAGGATCATGAAGTCCGTGTGGAATGTTTTCATAAGAAGGCTCGCCGTCCAGAGCAGGCTTAACTAATTTTAAATTCCAATCATCACGAACGTACTTCCAGTTATCTTCTCCATATCCGGTGCTGTCTTGTGAATAATCTTTATGACCCGATTGGAACATGTTAAAGTTCAGCCATGATTCATTATTAAACCATGTTGAAGATTGTGTCCTTCCGAACGGATGAAAAGTAATTAAATGGTTTGGATCGATACGGTGAATTATATTGCCGATCTCATTCCACACCTTAGTATTCTGACTTCCTTTTGTATCTCCGCCGTTAATCCAGATGATATTGGATTTATTTTTATATCTTTCAGCGAGCCAGGTAATATAAGCGGCAGCCTTCTTTAAATTAACACTGCCGTTTCGAACGTTAGCTCCCCACACCGGAACCATCGCAATAAAAATTCCTTTCTTAGCAGCATAACTAACAATGTAGTCAACATGGTCCCAGAAATCATATTGAGCCTTATCGTGCGGATTATTTCCGGATGTTACTTTAGGATCAGCAGGATCGTTGCCGACAAAAGCTGAGTCACCGTAGGCATTAACTTCAGGAAGTGCATGCAGAACCATTGCCTGGATTACATTAAAGCCTTTGCGAGCTCTGTCATCAATATATTTTCTTGCTTCTTCCCTTTTTAATTTTGAAAATAAAAGCCAGCCTGTATCGCCGAGCCAGAAGAATGGCTTTCCGTTTTCAAATTCAAGGTAATGTCTATTGGGCGAAACTTTCAGTTTCCCATTTTGAAAAATGCTGGAGCGGCTTTGTGCATCTACTTTAAATGAGAAAGTAAAGGATATAATAACGAATAAGAGAATTAGGTATTTATGTACAAGTCTTGTCAAAAATTATCTCGGAAGTATTCAATCCAGATTTTATTTCTAATTAAAAATTATTGAAAAACATGTTCCGAATCAATTCCAAGCTAATAAAGTTTAAGTGATAGCTATTGGATTACATCAAATTTAAGTGTTAATTTATAACGTTACTAATTTCAACTGAATAACATTATGAACTCCTCAATTTCATTTTGCGGATTGGACTGCAGCGGCTGTACTGTCTATCTTATCTCAAGAGAAACCAATCCGTCTAGAAAGAATGAAATGATTTCTGAAATCATCCGCGAAATTAAAAAGCATTACAATGTTGATTACAAGTTCGAAGACGTAAACGGTTGCGACGGATGCAAAACTTCAAAAGGTATTTTATTTTCAGGCTGTTCTAACTGTAAGATAAGAAACTGCGCCATGCAAAAAGAAATTGAGAAATGCGCCTGCTGTGAAGACTATGCTTGCGGAGATTTATTGGAGATGTTCAAAGCCGATCATTCTGCAAAAGAAAGACTTGAAATAATTAGAAGTAATATAATAATCAATTAAACTGAAAGAATAATTTATGAAGCATATTATCCTCGGTGCGGGCGGAACAATTGCAACGGTTCTGGTAAAAGAACTTCTCGGTAAAAATGAAAATGTAAAGTTGGTCTCACGAAGCGGGCACAGTATGCCGCCGGCAGAAAGCCTCAAAGCCGATTTAACAAAGTTTGATGAGGTTAAGAATGCTGTTGAAGAAAATTCAATTGTCTATCTTACCGCCGGACTTAAGTACAATCTAAAAATCTGGCAGGCAAACTGGATGAATATTATGCGCAACACTGTTGAAGCCTGCAAAGCAAAAAGAGCAAAGCTGATTTTTTTTGACAATATTTATGCACTGGGAAAAGTTACCGGTAAGATGACTGAAGATTCTCCGATAAATCCTTGCAGTAAAAAAGGAGAAATAAGAGCAAAGCTTTTTGAATACCTGAAATCGGAGATGAAAAACGGCGGGTTAGAAATAATTATTGCGCGCGCGGCAGATTTTTACGGAACCTATGCGCCTGCTTCCAGTATTCCTAATATACTTGTCATTGATCGAATGCTGAAAGGCAAGAAGCCTCAGTGGTTTGTAAATGCAAACACGAAACACAGTTTTACTTATACGGAAGACTGCGGAAAGGCTCTTTATCTTTTAGCCAAAGATGGGAAAGCTTTTAATCAAGTATGGCACATGCCCACAGCCTCGCCTGCAATTACCGGAAAACAGTTTGTAGATATTGCCTCAAAGATACTTGGGGTCACTTCAAAAATTATGGTAATGCCAAAGTGGATGATAAAGCTTGGCGGCTTTTATGATTCAACAATAAAAGAATTGTATGAGATGCTATACCAGAGTGAATTTGATTATGAGTTCGATTCGTCGAAATTTGAAAATTACTTTTCGTTCAAACCAACTGCATATGAAACAGGCATAGCCAGGACTATTGATTTTTATAAAAATTTATAAAGTCAAATTAACTCGAAGTTATTTAAGCAGTCTTTTTTTCTTGTTCCCTTTTTATAGGTTCGGTTATAAGACGTGCCTTACTTTTCTTTTCGCGTTGTTTAATTCTTGAAAATATTTTATCAAAATCTCCGCCGTAAGATTTCTCAATCTCACGACGATAATTTCGTACTTCATGTACAATTGGATCAGTCCACATATTATATCTCCATTAATTCTTCCGGTGTACAAATAATCGGAACCTTGATATTTAATTCTATGCTCATCTCATTTAATAATCTTATTACTATGCCGTTAGCTATATGTTTGCAATTCCAACTTAAGAGGTAATCCATGTTGTACCAGCATGCCGTCGCCAAATGAATCGAATCCAATCTCGACTTATCAGGTATATTGAACCGCTTAAAAAAAATCGATGCTATTTTTTTTATTTCTTCATTAACTGTAAGAATCGGCAGTCCGGGTACTAAATTCAGTCGTTTCTTAGCTGCCTCAGCATCTCCTTTTTCACACTCATCGATTACAATCTCAGAAATGTAACAATCAAATTTTATTGAAACATTATCCCACCAATCATGAGTTATTTGCTGGTGACCGGCGACAATCAAATCTCTGCTTAATTTAGAAGCTCGATAGCTTATAATTGTTGTTTCAAGATAAACTGACTGATTCATATGAATATTAAAAATTCTTCTATAAAAGATAGTGAAAAACTTATTTAAAATATTTATCTCTGTCTTTCTCTAAATTTGTATTGTAAATAATATATAGAATAAGAAATGCGAAACTTTGACGGAATAATTTTCGACGTTGACGGAACTCTTACTTCAACTCTTGAATTGATATTTGAAACTTTCAGATATATTGCTAAAAAATATTTTAACAAACTAATGACCGACGAAGAGATTGCCAAACTCTTCGGTCCTACTGAAGATGTAATATTAAAAGCCTGGGCGGTAGATAATTATGAAACCATCCGCAAAGACTATTATGATTATTACACTAAGAACCATCACATGGCTGATCTTTATCCGGGAATTGAAGAAATACTTGCTTACCTAAAATCAAAAAATGTCCTTCTTTCAATTTATACAGGCAAAGGAAGAGAAGCCGCAACAATTACACTTAAAAAGCTCGGCATCTATAATTACTTTGATTTAATGATGACAGGCGACGATGTAAAAGAACATAAGCCTTCCGCAGAGGGAATTGACAACT
>JAJYSI010000092.1 GCA_021793635.1 Bacteroidota bacterium | reverse complement strand
CGGATAATAATTATTATAGGGCACTTCTAAAAACTATCTTTTATAAAAATTTAACGCAGAGAACGCAAAGAATACGCAACGTTCGCGGAGAATATTGAAGTTTTTAGAAGTGCCCTATAAATAGTCTCTTACTTGCTTAAAATCAAGTTTGAGGGTAAAGGGTCAAATTGTCGTTGCTTTAAGAAATTGTTATTTATAATTTTCATTTTGAGAAAATTCATGCAGTTTATAATGAATCATAAGATATATATGAAAACAATAAAAATACTCTCATGGAATGTTAACGGAATTAGAGCCATCCATAAAAAAGGATTTTTAGATTGGATATCAAAAGTTAAACCCGACATCCTTTGCCTTCAAGAAACAAAAGCACATGAAGAACAATTGCCGGAAGAATTACTAAATATCAATGGCTATCATTCATATTTCTGTTCAGGTGAAAGAAAAGGCTACAGTGGAGTTGCAATTTATTCTAAAGAAAAACCTATAAGCATTAAAAAAGGATTCGGCATATCTGAATTAGACAATGAAGGAAGGATTTTAATTGCCGAGTATCCCGGATTCTTTTTATACAACATATACTTCCCTAACGGGAAAGCAAACCCGGAAAGATTAAAATACAAAATGAGATTCTATGACGCCTTTCTTGATCATGCTAATGAGCTTAAAAAATCAGATTCGAAGATTATTTTCTGCGGAGATGTAAATACAGCACACAAAGAAATTGATCTTGCACGTCCAAAAGAAAATTCTAAGATATCCGGTTTTTTGCCGGAGGAGAGAGCCTGGATAGATAAGGTAATAGAAAACGGCTACCTAGATACTTTTCGTATATTTAATTCAGAGCCAAATAATTATACCTGGTGGGATCAAGTTACGCGCGCGCGTGAGAGAAATGTGGGCTGGCGAATTGATTATTTCTTCGTTTCCGATAATGCAAAAAATGAGATTACAAATGCATTCATTCTTAGCGATGTTATGGGATCGGATCATTGCCCGATCGGTATTGAAAAGGCTATTCAGTAAACTTCGTATTATTTTTTGGCAGAATGATTATTCCACCTCGAATCCCGAAGCTTATTAAAATCCTTGAATAAAAATTTTAAATGTGAGAGCTAATTTCTTTATCTTTGTAAACAGAATTTTGGAATTAATAAAGGAATTACACAGATGAGCATTCTTGCAGATAAAAAAACCCGCTTAGTTGTTCAGGGAATAACCGGTGGTGAAGGTTCATTCCATTCTCAGCAAATGATTGAATACGGCACTCAAGTTGTTGCCGGCGTTACTCCCGGAAAAGGAGGAACTACTTTTCAAGGCGTTCCAGTTTTTAATACCGTTGTTGAGGCGGTAAATGAAAAGAAAGCTAATGCTTCAATTATTTTTGTACCCCCAGCTTTTGCGGCTGATGCAATTTTAGAAGCTGCTTCGGCTGGTTTGAAATTAATCGTTTGTATTACCGAAGGTATTCCCGCTGCAGATATGGTTAAGGTTTATCACGCTATTAAGAAAAATAATGTCGTTATGATCGGTCCTAACTGCCCCGGTGTTATTTCTCCCGGTAAAGCTAAATTAGGCATTATGCCGGGTTTCATCCATAAAGCCGGCAAGATCGGCGTCGTTTCAAGAAGCGGCACTTTGACTTATGAGGCTGTTAAACAATTAACCGATGTCAATCTTGGACAGTCTACTTGCGTCGGTATTGGCGGCGATCCTGTTATCGGTTCAAGGTTTGTCGACATTATAAAAATGTTTAATGATGATCCGGGTACCGAAGGTATTATTATGATAGGTGAAATCGGTGGAACTGCTGAAGAGGAAGCTGCAAGTTTTATCAAGAAAAACGTTAAGAAACCTGTTGTAGGTTTTATTGCCGGTCGAACTGCGCCTGCAGGTAGAAGAATGGGTCATGCGGGTGCGATTATTTCCGGAGGAAAAGGAACGGCAGCAGAAAAAATGGAAGCGATGAGAAAAGCCGGAATTAAAGTTGTAGAAAGCCCCGCGGAACTCGGCTCAACTATGCTAAAAGCACTTGAAGCCCTTAAAAAGAAAGAGTCCCCCGCTAAAGCAAAGCCTAAAGCTTCGGCAAAGAAAATCGTTGTGAAAAAGAAATCAAAAAAGATACTTAAGAAAAAATAATTACAGGAGAAAAAGTTGAGCTACAAAACGTTGGCAATAATTAAACCGGATGCGGTAAAAAATAATTTAACCGGACAAATTATTGCAAAGATTACCGAGGCTGGATTCAAAATTAAAGCAATGAAAATGGTTAGATTGACCAAGGATTCCGCCGGCGGATTTTATGAAGTCCATAAAGCACGCCCTTTTTATAATGACCTGGTTGAATTTATGACCTCCGGTCCCTGCGTACCCATTGCTCTTGAAAAAGAAAATGCCGTCGCGGAATTTAGAAATCTTATAGGCGCTACTGATCCGGCAGACGCAGCCGATGGTACAATAAGGAAATTATTCGCCGCCTCTAAAGCTGAAAATGCTGTGCACGGTTCGGATTCAGACGAAAATGCCTCTCTCGAAATTTCTCATTTCTTTTCAAGAAAAGAATTGCTCGAAAATTTCGGAGCTTGATTTAATAATTAAATAATTCCCCCTTCTTTGGGAAAATAATTACTTTACTAAAGGATAAATAATGAAATATGTTTTTGGCTTTATAATTTTTAGCATGCTGATCTTCGGATGTAGCAAAAAAAATGAACAAGTCCCCGTTACTGCCGCTAGCTTTGCTTTCGACTCAACTGATATTAAAACTACTCCCGTTTCAAATCCGAACGAAAGTTTTTCTATTCGCTATAACTTTGAAAAAGGAAAAAATTATAACTATAGATTGACTTCCCTTTCAGATGACAATCAAACTATTAAAGCGGATACTACTATTCTACAACATGTAACTCAAAACGTTACCTACTTAATGACCCTTTCCCTATCTAATGTAGACAAAGACACCGTGATGGAAATGGCTTGCAACATTACTTCTATTAAACTTGATGCCAATGCTAACGGTAAGAAAATTTCTTATCAATCCGGGTTAACAAAGGACTCGACCGAACGTGCCCAGTTTGCAGAATATGAAGCATTGATTCAAAATCCTTTTAGCATTAGAATTACTAAGTACGGTGAAATTCTTGAAGTCTTTAGAGCCGATAAAATTGTAACTAAGTTCTTAGAACTTAAAGGCACCCCTGCTACTGTTACTTCCGAAGAAAAAGATGCATTAAGGAAAAGTATTATTGAAGGAGCTTTGAAGCCTTTATTAGTCCAGATCTTCCGCCAGGTTCCTCAGAATCAGGTTGCAAAAGATTCAAGCTGGTCATTTACCCAGCCACCTTCACAATTCTTAATTTATCAACTCCAAAATACAAATGCATATAAAGTATTAAGCCTTGATAAATTTAATAATGATAAACTTGCCGTTATTGATGCCGGGTTAAAATCCGTTCTTACCGGTAAAGATGAGATTACGAATCGCGGGGTTAATTATAAATTTAAGAAACCGGTAACCTCCGCATCCGGAAAGATATTCTTCAACTTAACGAAAGGATGCATTCAAAAATCCAAGACAAATACTCTCATAAATATTTATTATACGATGGAAATGAAGGGTCCGAAGGGTACTGAAAAAGGCAACAAAACCGAAGCAATTAAGAGCTCAAACATTGTGGAATTAGTTGATTAAATTTAAAATATAAGACTATTCATTAAAAAGGCACGGCGCCATAGCTCGTGCCTTTTTCATTTTCCCTCCGACATACCCTACGCATTGTATCAAAAACAAGTTAACCAAAGAGAAATTGCATTTTCTCTTTATTTAACAATTTCGATATGCCTGGATAATTTATTCAATTGCACGGTGCATTTTTTTGCCCGGCAATTTTTGCACACATTCAGAAATAAATGCGTAAGTAGAGGAGTCAGAAGGCATTGACAGGAGAGAAATTCCATCTCTTCTCCAATATTCCAAAATTTACATCTTTTTGTTTGTGCATGTTTTAAACCATATAAAAATCTTTTTAATTTGTTTATATTTGCAACCACAATAAAAAAACTTATAATTATATTATGTTATGCTAAACGATGAATTAAATGAACGGGAAAGAAATATTCTCCGGTATATTATACAGCAATTTATTTCGACTGCCTCTCCGGTTGGTTCAAGAAACATTACGAAAAAGTACCAGCTTGGATTTTCCCCGGCAACAGTAAGGAATATTATGTCCGACCTTGAAGATTCCGGTTACATCGGACATCCGCATACCTCCGCAGGAAGAATTCCGACAGATAAAGGTTATCGATTTTATGTTGATACTTTGATGGATGTTCAAGAATTAATGAGTTCGGAAAAGGGACTTATAAATAAGGAGTTGGAAATTAACCTATCCGAAACAGCCGAGCTTTTAAATATTACTTCTTCCCTCCTAAGCAGAATTACCAAACAGCTTGCTTGTGTTACTTATCCTAAGATAGACAGCGGTGTCTTGGAAAAAATTCAAATTGTTGGATTGACATCTACAAGAATACTGGTTGTTATTACTATTAAATCAGGATTTGCGCAAACTATTACACTGGAATTTTCATCCGACATAAAAAACTCTCTGTTGGAATCGGTTCAGCGACTTCTTAATGAACGGTTAAGTGGATTAACTCTTTCCGAAATCAGGAACACTTTTAGCGAGAGATTTAAAGACGTGGAAGATGACCAGAAACATATTATTAGGGTTTTTATTGACTCCGCCGATAAAATTTTTAAGGATACTAAACAAACTGATAAACTTGTTATTACTGGTACTAAAAATATTATAAAACAACCAGAGTTTGACGATGCTCAAAAATTTCAAGGAATTATTGAGTTAATTGAAGATAAAGATTTTATTATTCATATACTTGAAAAATCCAATGAACTCCCCTCTGAGAAGGTCTTTGTCTCTATCGGCAGCGAAAATAAACATCAAGATCTAAATGAGTATAGTTTTGTCAGTAAGGAATATAAACTTGGGGATATTTCAGGCACTCTCGGAATTATTGGACCGAAACGTATGGAATATTCAAAAGTGGTCGCAATTGTCGATTATATGGCAAAAATGCTTTCAGAAGTTTTGACAAATAATAATTCTAAATAAAGGAGATATTCAATATGAAAAAAGATAAAAACGATATTAAATCAAAGCCCAATGAATCAGAGAAAGATGAACAAATGGATATTAAAATTAAAGGTGTTAAAGCTGAAGAAGAAAATCATTCCTCAGCCGATTCCGGCAATTTGGAAGAAGTTAATAAGGAAAAAATTGAATATCTTGAAAAAGAAATTCAGGAATATAAAGAGAAATTATTGCGTAAAGCGGCGGAGTTTGAAAACTATAAGCGTAGAACCGAAAACGATCAATTGAATTTAATTAAGTACGCTGCTGAAACTTTTATCATAAAACTGCTTCCCACTGTTGATGATTTGGAACGCTCTCTTAAACATATTGAAAATGCCAAAGACATTAGCGCAATCAAAGACGGAATAAAATTAGTTTATGATAAATTATTGAAAGTTCTCGATGACCAGGGTGTTAAGAAAATTGACTCCGTAGGAAAACCATTTGATGTACATTTCCACGAAGCTCTGCTACAAAGGAAAGAAGAAAACGTACCCCCCCATACTGTTCTTGACGAGGTTGAAAAAGGCTATATGTATAAGGATAGAGTTATTCGTCATACAAAAGTTATCGTCAGCGATGATTCTTCGGGTGCGTCTGATTCTGACAACAATCCGGCAGTTAATAATTCAAATATAGAGGATAAATAAATTCTATGGCTAAACGTGATTACTATGAGATACTTGGAGTTGACCGTAATGCAACTAAGGATGATTTGAAAAAAGCTTATCGGAAAATGGCGATGCAATTTCATCCCGATAGAAATCCCGATAATAAAGAAGCTGAAGAAAAATTTAAGGAAGCAGCCGAAGCTTATGAAATATTAAATGATGACGATAAAAAAGCCCGTTACGATAGATTCGGCCATGAAGGCGTTAGAGGCAGCGGATTCGGTTCTCAAGGCTTTTCCGATGTTAATGATATATTTTCTCATTTCTCCGATATTTTCGGCGGTGCATCTATTTTTGACGATTTCTTTGGTGGCAACACGCAGCGCGGAAGAGGGAAAAGACATAGCGCCGGCACTCCCGGTTCTGATTTAAAGGTTACTCTTAAGTTGACTCTCGAAGAAATCGCTTTAGGTGTAAATAAAAAAATCAAAATTAAAAAACAGGTCGTATGCAGTAAATGTAGTGGTTCCGGTGCCGAAGCAGGTACTTCTACTAAAACTTGCCCCGTCTGTCACGGCAGCGGTGAGGTTAGATCTGTTTCCAGATCGGTATTCGGGCAGTTCGTAAATATATCTGCCTGCAGTAACTGCGGCGGTGAAGGGAGTGTTGTTGATATTCCTTGTAAAAAATGTATGGGCGACGGAAAGGTAATTGAAGAGGTTGCGGTTTCGATAAATGTTCCCGCAGGCGTTCACGAAGGAAGCTATATGACTATGCGAGGCGAAGGGAATGCAGGCAAACGCGGAGGACAGCCGGGTGATATAATCGTCGTATTTCAAGAACAACCGCATGAATATTTTACACGTGACGGAGACGATATTATTTATGATTTATTTATCAGCTACCCTAACGCAGTACTTGGTCTGGAAGTAGAAGTTCCTACCTTGATTGGTAAAGCAAGACTAAAAATTGACGCGGGGACACAGCACGGGAAATTTCTTAAAATGAGGGACAAAGGGATTAGACATCTTAATCACTCCGGTTCCGGTGATCAACTCGTAAGAGTAAATATTGAAATACCAAAGAAATTAAACTCAAGAGAAAAAGAGCTGTTAAAAGAATTAGCGGAGCAGCCCAATTTCAAAAAAGCTTCTAACGCAGACGAAAATAATTTTTTCAAGAAATTCTCTTTTTAGAAGCATCTTCAGCTTGCTGAACTTAGTTTTGGTTCTTATATTCTCTTTAAGTAAATATTTTTTTTTGATTTTGAAGAGAAACAATGTTCAAGAAATTTTCCGAAAAAGCCGGATTTACTCAAACGGAGATAAAAGTTATCTTTTTCTTACTGATCATATTGCTAATAGGCGGAGTAGCAAAGACAGTTACTCAATCTAAAGAAAATTTTGACTATAAAAATTTTTCCTATACAAAGGATGACAGCTTATTCATATCAGAATCTCCGGGAAATGAAAGCTTCAAAGCATTTGAAACATCTGATTCATTAAATAAAAGTAAAGTTTTGGATTTCAAAAATCAGAATTTTTTCAATGCAGAAAGGAAAGCCATTCCAAAAGAGAAAAGTGTAAATTTAAACAAATCCGGGGTTGAGGAGCTAACGAGGATACCGGGCATAGGTAAAATAATTGCTAAAAATATTATTGAACTACGGAATCAAAGAGGAAAATTTTTAAACTTAGAAGAACTTCTCGATGTAAAAAGAATCGGAGATAAAAAGTTCAATAAAATCAAAAGGTATTTTTATATTGAATAATTTTGAAAATCAAACGGGACAGCCTACCGGACAGATTGGATTGGCTATAACAAATTCCAAGCTTCAACTCGTAGAAATAGCCTTCAAGAATGATCAATTTATACTTGAAAATATTGACGAGGTTTACTTTGATGAAGTGATTAATTTTGAAAAGTGTAAGGAGACGAAAATAACGGCATTACTCCAGAGTGCATTTAATGAACTTATAATTCGGAAACCATTAAACAGCACATCGGTTTCCTTCACGCTTCCATTTGAATTATTTTATATAACGCAAGCCCCATATGAAAATTCTCTTCTCCATCAAGATTTAATAACCGAATTTAAATGGGAATTTTCTATCCTTTTTCCATTTGCGAACACAAAAGATTTTGTTATACAATATTTTGAAGTGGAGAAGAACAACATTGTTAATTTTAATTCAGTAATTGCTATTGCCATCTCGCGGAAATATTTACAGATAATTAATAATTTTTGCTCCGATAACAATCTCCGGTTAAAATTTATCGACAACCTTCACCTAGCTTCTGATCGCGCTCTTTCATTAAGCAATGCACTTGCAGCAAAAGGTTTGACTTTAAGCGTTTATTTAAGCAACAAAACTCTTTCAATAATTTTTTTATTATTTGGGAAACCGGTATATTTCAAGGTAATCACACATAAAAATGCAAGCGATCTTCCGGCTACGCTAATCGATGAGATAAGCAATAATGGGTCCATTTCGTTAAACAAGAACGCAATAAATGCAGCATTTATAACCGGAGAAGAGATTACCAAGTCAATGGCTGAAACTCTCAGCAGTTTGTTAGACATTGAATTTATATACTTTAATCCCTTTGAAAATATTTCTCCAAATCCGAAGCTATTTGAGAATAAAAACTATTCCGAAAAGTACAATTCATTTTCATCAGCAGCAGGGATTGCTTACAGGATCGGATAAACGTAAATATTCATAGCGCGGCAAGCTTGCCTACCGGCAGGCAGGCCGCAATGGAATATGTATGATGGAATATGGAAAATCATTTCAAATATCTTGACATAAAAAACAATCCGCCTATGGCGGATAAACGGTAATACTATAATACTAAATCAGCAGAATTTTGTTTAAGGGTTTCTATATGCGGATGAGAATTATTTCAGGGGAATTTAAGGGAAGGTTGATCAATGTACCGCAATCAAAACTTATCCGACCGACAACTGATCGTGTTAGAGAAACTCTTTTCAATTTATTAAACAACATAATAAATTTCGAAGGAATAAAAGTTTTAGATATATACGCCGGCTCGGGTTCACTTGGGCTTGAATGCCTAAGCAGAGGTGCCGGTTCGGTAGATTTTGTCGAAAAGAATTTCGTCATTTACAAAAATCTTGAAGAGAATATAAAAGCTCTACAAGTTGAGGATTCATCAAATATTTTTAAGACAGAAGCTGTTACTTTTTCCTCTGCAAATAGGGGCTTACAATATGATTTGATTCTTGCCGATCCTCCATTTTTTAAAGACGATATTTATACCGTAATAAAAAATATATTGGTTAACAAATTTTTAGCTACCGAAGGAATTATAATAATTGAAAGGTCGAAACAAACAAAAGAAGAAGATATTTTAAATTTCGGCATTGAACCTTTTAAGATAATCGGGGATACTTGTTTATATAAAATTAATAAGTTGCAATAACTTTGTCTTTAAACTATTTTTCGTTAAGTATTCGTAAGTTCATTAAAATTATGGATTAAGATTATGAGAAAAGTATTATACCCCGGGACATTTGATCCGGTAACGTACGGGCACATTGACATAATCCTACGGGCAAAGGAATTGTTTGATGCGGTTGTAGTTACTGTTGCTATTAATCCAGGTAAATTGCCTTTATTTACGGTAATGGAACGAGTTCAGATGTTGCAGAAGAGCTTGAAGGGTTATAAAAATATTTCTGTTGATTCTTTTGATGGATTGGTT
>JAJYSI010000091.1 GCA_021793635.1 Bacteroidota bacterium | reverse complement strand
ACCGGCTCATCCAAAGGGTGTGCCTCCCTATGTAATATTTACTGATAAGACCCTAACCCAAATGGCTAAATATTATCCTCAAGATGATTCAAGCTTATTAGGAATTAGCGGTGTAGGAATAAATAAGCTTGAGAGCTATGGGAATGTTTTTTTATCGGTCATAAAACGGTATTGTTCTCAAAAAAATATTCAAATCTATCATCCCGGCAAAAAGACTACGTCTATTAGCAGTCAAAGATTAAAAAATAATTCTGATCTGCGCTACAATCTTGTGGGTGAATCGTTCAATAAAGGCGCCTCAATTGAAGAATTAGCTGAAGAATATAAGGTTAAGTTGCCTACAATTATTTCTTATCTAGAACGCTATGTCAATGAAGGGAAAAAGGTCAGGATTGAAGGTCTGACTCAAAGAATTTCTTTATCTAAAGAGAAGTATGCAAAAGTTTTTGAAGCATTTAGGGTTGAAGGCACATCAATGTTATCGAATATTCATGAAAAATTTAATAACGAAGTTTCTTATGAAGATTTGCACCTTCTCAGAATAATTTTTAGTGCTGCCCGCGACATTTGATATAATTCAATTTTTATTTAAGTTTGCATCAATATTATGAAAAAAGAAAATCTAAATATCATATTTACGGGTCACACTCACCATCATCATCATTATTATATAGATGCCGGATTATGTTGAAATATTTTAATTAAAAAATTAACACCCCGGCGATTGTCGGGGTTTTTGCTTTTAAAAGGATAATAGAATGAATGGAAATTTAAAGCTGGCAGTACAAAAAAAAGGTAGATTAACCGAAAAATCACTTGAGCTTTTGCGCCATTGCGGATTGGAAATTGAAAATTACTCCGAACGACTTGTCATTACTGTGCGAAACTTTCCAATGGA
The DNA here is from genome assembly GCA_021793635.1 of Bacteroidota bacterium. The sequence goes on along the minus strand of JAJYSI010000091.1, from coordinate 8,613 downwards.
TATCTTATTCCTTCGCGATGACGATATTCCCGAATACGTACAGGACGGAGTAGCGGATATAGGCATAGTTGGAGAAAATGTTATATACGAAAAGCAATCGAAAACGGATACTTTGGAAAAACTCGGTTTTGGTAAATGTAGCCTGCAGCTTGCTTACCCCGAAAATAAAGAATTAAAAACTCTAGGAGATGTGAATGGGAAAATTATTGCAACCACTTATCCGAAGATTCTTAAAGATTTCCTAAATAAAAATAATCTCGATGCGAAAATTATTGAGCTTAGTGGCTCTGTTGAAATAGCTCCGTCACTCGGCATTGCGGATTTAATTTGTGATATTGTATCTACCGGCAATACATTAATGATGAACAAGCTTAAAAAATCATTTAAAGTTTTTGATTCCGAAGCGGTGATGATCTCTTCCAACAATGCAAATAACAAAAGTGTAATCTTAAATGATCTTCTTGGTAGAATCCGTTCAGTTCTGAAAGCACGCTCCTCAAAATATTTGATGATGAATATCCCTAAAAATTCTCTTGATGAAATTATTAGGATAATTCCTTCGTTAAAAAGCCCTACTGTTCTTCACCTAGCCGATGAACATTTGCTGGCTGTCCATGCAGTAATTCCGTCTGATACTTTTTGGCAAATCTTCGGAGAATTGAAGTCTGCCGGTGCTTCTGGGATACTTTTACTTCCAATTGAGAATATGATTTTATGAAAACTTATTTTTATCAAAAGCTTTCGAATTCAGAAAAGTATAATCTGCTAAAACGTCCCGCCATCGACGTTGAAAAATTTTCGGTTATTGTTAAACCTATTCTTTTAGACATCAAACAAAATGGTTTAAACGCTGCGTTGAAATATGCAAAACAGTTTGACGGATTTATCGGTGATGAATTTAAGGTAACTCAGCAAGAATTTAAAGAAGCTGAAAAAAAGTTGGATAGTAAAATTAAAAAGGCACTTGTAACCGCAGCAGAAAATATAAAAAAATTCCATTCTAAACAAATCCCTCAATCTTATGAAATCGAAACAATGGAAGGAATTAAATGTTCAAGAGAATTTAGGGCTATTGAAAATGTTGGGTTATATATTCCGGGCGGAAGTGCGGTTCTTCCTTCTACAATGCTGATGCTCGGAATTCCTGCCCAATTAGCAGGCTGTAAAAGGGTTGTTGTTTGTTCTCCGGGTAAAGAAGGAAAACTAAATTTCCCGCTTCTTTTTGCTGCGCAACTATGCGGAATTGATGAGTTTTACAAAATCGGAGGCGCGCAAGCTATTGGTTTGATGGCCTACGGTGATATAAACATTTCTAAAGTAGATAAAATATTTGGTCCTGGAAATCAATTTGTTACTACTGCTAAATTAATTGTAAGTGTTGATTTTGATGGTAGCGTCATTGATATGCCCGCAGGTCCAAGCGAAGTCTTAGTAATTGCAGATGAAAATACAAATCCTGAATTTGCTGCAGCCGACCTCTTGTCTCAGGCAGAACACGGCACCGATTCACAAGTTGTTTTGGTTTCAACATCGGAAAATCTTATTAATCAAATAAATAAAGCAATTAATGTTCAACTTGAAGATTTACCGAGAAAAGAGATAGCAAAGGAAGCCTTGGAAAAATCTTTTGCTCTGATAGTAGAAAATATTGATGATGCGATATGCTTCAGCAATTCCTACGCACCCGAGCATTTAATCTTAAATATTAATGATGCAGAGTCATATAAGTCAAAAATAATCAATGCAGGTTCGGTATTTGTAGGACAGTATTCACCGGAAAGCGTTGGCGATTATGCATCTGGAACTAACCATTCTCTTCCAACTTACGGTTATGCGAAAACCTACGGAGGGGTTTCGGTGGAAGGTTTTATGAAGTCAATGACTTTTCAAAAACTTTCCAAAGCGGGACTTAAAAATATTTCAGGAACGGTTGAAACCTTGGCGGAAGTTGAAGAATTAATTGCTCATAAGAATGCGGTAAGAATTAGAACAGCGAAATGAAATAATGGATATAAATAGACTTGTCAGAAAAAATATTTTAGAACTTAAACCTTATACATCGGCTAGGGATATTTACGAAGGTGACGGTATTTTGCTCGATGCAAATGAGAACAGTTTTGGCTCAACCTTTACCGAAATTGAAGGATTAGACCTTAACCGTTATCCGGATCCGCATCAAAACGATTTACGAAAGATTGTTTCTGACTATTTATCGATCAGACGGGAAAGTTTATTCTTTGGAGTTGGTTCTGACGAAATTATCGATTTGCTTATTAGAATTTTTTGTGAGCCGGGTAGAGATAATGTGATTATTTTTGAACCTACTTATGGTATGTACAAAGTAGCAAGTGATATTAATAACGTTGAAACAATTAGTGTTCTTCTTACTGATCAATTTCAAATAGACTTTAATGAAATTGAAAAAGTATATAATTCAAACTCAAAAATTATTTTCCTCTGCTCGCCGAATAATCCAACGGCAAACCTTCTCAATAAAAAAGACGTAGCCAGGCTTTGTGAAAAATATAATTCAATCATAGTTGTTGATGAAGCATATATTGATTTTTCATTAAAAGGAACGCTCATTGACGAATTGAAAAAATATAATAACCTCGTCATATTAAGGACATTCTCCAAAGCATGGGGATTGGCGGGAATACGTCTTGGCTACTGCATAGCAGACTTCGATTTGATTAAAATATTATTTAAAGTTAAAGCGCCTTATAACATAAGCACATTAACTCGTTATGTATTAAGTAAAGCTTTTTTAAATTCTAAAACTAAGGATGAATATATACAATCCATAATAACAGAACGCGATAGACTAAAGCATCAACTTGAAACTCTGAAGGGAATAGAAAATGTTTCCGACTCCGATGCAAATTTTCTTTTAATAAAATGTAAAAGTCCAAAAGAAGTTCAAAAAAAATTAATGGATAAGGGTATTATCGTAAGAGATAGAAGCAGTCAACCCAAATTGGAAGGTTGTCTAAGAATATCTGTTGGAAGTAAAGAAGAGAACGATTTACTTTGGGATGCAATTAAAAATATTTTATAAACAACAACTAAAAATGTACAACGTAATAATTGATAATAAATTTTTTGAGTTAAAATTACCTGCATCAACGGGATTGATCAGCGGACTTAAAAAACTTTCGCAAAGAGGACTTGATATTTCCGTAAAGAATTTTGATTTATCTTCTGACGAAACATTAAAGCATATTTTGGAAATTGAGGGGATAAAAATTGGTAACAACCAACAAAAGGATGAAAATTCATTTATTATTTCTGTTGAGAAGTCATCTAATAAAAATTCAATTACGGTAAGGGACAAAACGGAAATAAATAATTTCGAAAAAGCGGTTGATCTCATTATCTCAAGAATCCGTTCGTCATCTAAATTCAGGAAAACAAAAGAAACTGAAATAAAAATAGATTTATCCCTTGACGGTAAAGGAATTGCCGAAATAGATACAGGCATTGGCTTTTTTGATCACATGTTAGAACAAATTGCAAAACACTCAAATGTTAATCTGAAAGTCGAAGTCAAAGGTGATCTTCATGTAGACGAACACCACACAGTTGAAGATGTCGGAATAACATTGGGACAAGCATTAAGCGAAGCACTCGGAGAGAAGCTGGGCATTAAACGTTACGGATATTTTCTACCCATGGACGACACAATTGCGAGGTGTGCTATTGATTTAGGCGGAAGATCATATTTAAATTTTAAATGCAAGTTTGAGAGAGAAAAAGTAGGAGAATTTCCGACCGAGTTAACGGAAGAATTTTTTCGAGGACTTTCAGCTGGTTTAAAAGCAAATATCTTTATTAGAGCAAAAGGAAAAAATGATCATCATAAAATTGAGGCAATCTTTAAAGCTTTTGCAAAATCATTAAACGAAGCTTGCCGGTTAGACGAAAGAAACGAAGGAACGCTTCCATCAACAAAAGGAGTTTTATGATTGCACTAATCGATTACGGCGCAGGTAACGTTGCATCGGTTGCAAATGCACTGACAGAGCTTAACCAGGAATTTATAATTACTAGTAATGAAACAGAAATTTGCCGCGCACAAAAAATCATTTTTCCGGGCGTAGGAGAAGCTTCCTACGCAATTAGGCAGCTTCATTTATTAAATCTTTTTACTGTTTTACGTATAGTAAAAAAGCCTATGCTTGGTATCTGTCTTGGGATGCAGTTGATGGCGGATTTTTCCAAAGAAGGAAACGTTGCTTGTCTTGGAATTTTTTCCGTGACAGCAGAAAAATTTGATGAAACAAAAACAAAAGTTCCTCACATGGGGTGGAACAATATTGAAATTGTAAAAGAAAGTAAACTCTTCAACGGTATAAAGAACGGTGAAAGATTTTACTTCGCAAATTCTTATTACTTGCCGGTGTGCCCGTTTACAACTTCAATTTCAAACAATGAAATTAACTTTTCATCTTCGCTTGAAAAAGATAATTTCTTTGGTGTACAGTTTCACCCGGAAAAATCTGGAGACGCCGGATTAAAAATATTAAAAAACTTTATTGATTTATGATAGTAATTCCCGCCATAGATATTTTGGATAACGAAATTGTCCGCTTAACAAGAGGCAATTTTGATAACATTACTTATTACCGGAACACACCGTTTCAGCAAGCTCAGCTATATGAATCACATGGCTTCAGCCTGGTGCATATCGTAGATTTGAAGGGAGCAAAAACAGGAAAGTTCACCGCACTGGAAATTGCGAAAAGAATTAAGGCTGAAACGAAAATCAAAATTGAATTTGGCGGAGGAATAAGAGATGTAAAAACAGCTACGGAATTATTTTCAGCCGGAATTGATTATATAATTATCGGATCGCTTTCGGTTAAAAACAAAAAGGAGTTTGAATTAATCGTCAAAAACAATTCACCTGATAGAATTGTTAATGCAATCGATGTTGAAAATGAAGAAGTGAAAATAACCGGCTGGACTGAAAAAACCGCTGTATCGGTCTATTCCCATATAGAATATTGTTTATCACTTGGAGTAAAAAAGGTCATTTGCACAGATATCTCAAAGGATGGAATGCTCATCGGCTTAAACATGGATTTGTATCAAAACATCCTAATGCGATTTCCAGAAATAGAACTTATTGCTTCGGGTGGCATTAGAGATATTGAGGATGTAATAAATCTGAAACAAACAAATATTTACGGGGTAGTTATAGGAAAAGCAATTTATGAAGACAAAATAGATTTAAAGGAGTTGGCGAAGATTGCTTTGTAAAAGAATTATTCCTTGTCTTGATATAAAAGATGGTCGCGTTGTGAAGGGAACAAACTTTGTAAATTTAGTTGATGCCGGTTCTCCGGTTGAACTTGCATCGCGCTATTCAAAAGAAGGTGCGGATGAATTGGTCTTTCTTGATATAACAGCCTCTGCCGAAAAGAGAAAAACATTGATTTCGCTTGTAAGCGAAGTAGCAAAAGCAATCAGAATCCCATTTACCGTTGGAGGAGGAATTTCTGAAATCAACGATATTGAAGCTTTGCTTAAAGCAGGTGCAGATAAAGTATCGCTGAATTCTTCAATCGTGAAAAATCCTAAGTTGATTTCGGAAGCGGCCAAACGGTTTGGAAGCCAGGCCATTGTTGCTGCTATCGATATAAAGAATAACGGAAAAGAATATAAGGTTTATATAAAAGGCGGAAGAGAAGAGACCGAACTTGTTGGTTTGGATTGGTGCAAAAAAGCAGCAGAGCTTGGTGCCGGAGAAATCTTATTAACCTCTATGGATAAAGACGGAACGAAAAACGGCTACGATAACGATTTTTTAAGACTCGTTACGTCTAGTGTTTCGATCCCCGTAATTGCTTCCGGTGGCGCCGGCAAGAAAGAGGACTTTTTAGATGCATTCAAATTGGCGAATGTTGACGCGTGTCTTGCCGCAAGTCTTTTTCATTTTAATATTCTGCCGATAGCTGAATTAAAAAACTATTTAAGCAATAACGGAATTACAGTAAGAATTTAGACAGGAAAAATCGTGGATAAAATAAATTTACCGGAATTAAATTATGAAAAATTAAACGGGCTTATCCCCGCAATTGTTGTCGATAAAAGCAGCGACAAAGTTTTGATGCTCGGTTTTATGAATAAAACTGCCCTTGAGAAAACTATCGAAACTAAACTTGTTACATTTTTCAGCAGAACAAGAAATGAACTTTGGACGAAAGGAGAAACCTCCGGGAATTTTCTTCACCTTATTGAAATTAAGCCTGACTGTGATAACGATACTCTCCTTATTTATGCTATACCAGACAGCAATACTTGCCACACCGGAAATTATTCCTGTTTCGGTATAGAGAAAGAGTCGCAATTACATTTCTTAAATGAATTATTTGATCTAATTAAGAAAAGAAAAATTGAACAGCCTGAAAATTCTTATACAACGAGTTTATTCAATTCAGGAACAAACAGGATAATCCAGAAAGTTGGCGAAGAAGCTATCGAAACAGTAATTGCCGCTAAAAATCGCGACAAGAATGAAATAATTAACGAAACATCGGATTTAATTTACCATTTATTTGTAATGCTTGCTGAGCAAGACATTGATTTTGAGGAGATTGTAAAAAACCTTAAAAAGCGTCATAATAAATAAAATTTATTTAGATTTGCACAATGTATTCTGCCTTTGAATCCGAAATAAAAATTCGGCCTGATGATATAGACTTAAATAATCATGTTCACAACACAAAGTATTTAGATTTTGTGTTAGCTGCACGTTATGAACAGATGGTAAAAGACTATAAAATGTCAATGGAAGATTTTCATAGACTTAATTTTAATTGGGTCGTAAGTGTTACACACATTGAATATAAGCGTTCTCTTAAGCTTGACGATAAAATAATAGTGCGAACGCAAGTAGACTCTGTCAATGGAGCGCAATCAAAAGTAAATTTTTGGATAATAAAAAAAGAAACTGAGAAAATTGCCGCAGAAGGACATCTAATTTATACAATGGTTTCTCTAAAAACAGGCAGACCGATGCGAATACCGAATGAAATCATTGAAAAATATTCTATTTAATATCTGGTATAAAAGGATTTTACTATGCAAGAATTTTTAAACAGATCGTATTTTGGAAATACGATCCTTCATTATTTAACCTTCTTGATAGTTTTCCTTTTCGGAATTTTAATAATTTACATTTTAAAGAAAATTGTTCTTAACAGAATTAAATCATGGACAGAAAAAACTAACACTACCTTACAGCTGCCATTAGTTAAAGGGATACAAAAATTAGTTATTCCTTTTCTTTATTATATAGCATTTTATTCTGCGTTCAAAACATTACAATTAAACCGTGACTTTATACATGCGTTTGATTTTATTTCTACAATTATCTTAACCTTCCTGATTATCAAATTAATTATCGCCTCGCTTCAATATTTTTTTTCTACTTATCTTAATCGGCAAGAAGGCGGTGCGGAAAAGTTTAAACAGCTTAAAGGAATTTCATCACTAATTTCTGTTTTGGTGTGGGTAATCGGATCTGTTTTTCTCTTAGATAATCTGGGATTTAAAGTATCCGCAGTAGTTACCGGATTGGGAATCGGTGGCATAGCAATAGCTTTAGCCTCTCAAGCTGTACTGAAAGATTTGTTTAGCTATCTTGTAATATTCTTTGATCGTCCCTTTGAAATTGGAGATTCAATAACTGTAGGCGATAAGACCGGGACTGTTGAACGGATCGGAATTAAGACTACACGGCTACGCGGACTCGGCGGTGAACAATTAATATTTTCTAATACAGACCTTACCGATTCGCGCATTCACAATTATAAACGAATGGAAAAACGTAGAGTAGTGTTTAGCCTTGGGGTAACATATCAAACTTCACTGGAAGAATTGAAAGAAATTCCGGCAATTGTTAAAAGAATAATTGAAGCCCAACCAGAAGTTACTTTTGATAGAGGACATTTTACAACACTAGGAGACTCAAGCTTGAAATTTGAAGTAGTTTATTATGTGAATAGTTCTGATTACACAAAATTTATGGATGCTCAGCAAGCAATTAACTTGAAAATATTAGATGAGTTTAATACTAGAAAAATTGAATTTGCTTATCCAACACAAACTCTTTTTCTTAGTAAAGACTGATTTACTTAATGTTATGACAAAATATTTTTTTGTATAAATTTATCATATAAAAAATCATTCTCCGGAAGCGCGCCGTTCGCCATTATAATTTTCCCCGCAAACTCAGAGGCAAGTTTATTTGTTTTTTCTAAACTCCATCCATTCAAGTAACCAAGGCATAGCATTGCCGCATAAGCATCACCAGCGCCCACAGTATCTACTACGTTTTCAACTACACCTTTGTAATGATTCATTATCCCATCCTTATAAAGCATTGCGCCGTCTTCACCTTGAGTAATGCATACCAAATCGATTTCAAAATATTCTGAAAGAATTTTTGCCAATTGAAATTCATCAACTTTATTTTTCAAAAGCAGATTATTTACAATTTTTAATTCATCATTGTTTAGTTTTAATACATTTGCCGCGCTAAGAGACGATTTAATGGTTTCCACATTATAAAAATTTTGACGAAGGTTCAAATCACAAAAATATTTT
>JAJYSI010000090.1 GCA_021793635.1 Bacteroidota bacterium | reverse complement strand
AGTATAAAAATAATCCTGATGCAGGTATCGCATTCTTTGATCAATCTTTCTTAAAAAGTTCATCATCTAAAAATGATGATGACGATGTAACTCCGCCGGTGCAATAGGTCGTGCCGGCATTGGGTTTATAAAGAGAGATTATTTTTGATGTCATAGTGATTATTATGAAATACAATCGGATGATATTCTTTTTGGCTGTATCATTACTGCTGTTTCAGTCATGCAAAGAATCAAGTGTTGGACCGGATTATCAGTTCATGCAGATTCAATACAAATACAACTTTAAGGATGAGCTGAATACATTTGATAACTTCTATCAAAAAGATTTAGTGCTTGATGGAGTTGTTAAAGTAAATTTCCGGCTTACAAAAGATGAGCAGAGTAAAATTCTCGCAAAGGTATATGAAACAAATTTTTTCTCCTTACCGGATACATTAATAAACAGAGCACCGGTTGAAATGACGCCGAATCCGATTCAATATCTAAGAATAAAATATGGCAATAAAGAAAATGCTGTAGTGTGGAATTACATTTTATATGAATATCAGACTGATCAATATAAGCGGTTACGAGAATTATCAAATTATTTAACAAACATTATTGAGGCAAAACCGGAATACAAAATATTACCGTCAAGGCACGGCGGTTACGATTAATTTAGAATATTATCTTTTGTACCGGCAGCATTACAGCCGGTTGGAATAATTCTCGCATTTAGTTCTCTTATTCCATTATTGATTTGGATCTTTATTCTTAGATTTTTTCAATTAATTCAGGAGTAAGCCATGCAACTGCCGTTTTCTACCGAGGATTTCTTAGACATATTTAAGGAATACAACTTAGCGTTTTTCCCGCTTCAAATAATTTTTTATGCTGCGGGCTTTATCTGTGTCTATTTCCTTTTTAAGGATAATATAAATGTAAGCAGGACAATAAACACAGTACTTGCATTCTTTTGGCTGTGGATGGGGCTTGCCTATCATATTATCTTTTTCTCTTCAATAAATAAAGTAGCTTATGCTTTCGGTATATTGTTTATTGTGCAGGGGATACTATTTATATATTATGGTAGTGTAAAAAAAAGAATTTCATTCAGGTATCAAAAGAGTATTTTTAATTTTATTGGAATAATTATAATTGCATATTCGCTAATATTCTATCCTATTATTGGGCATATATGCGGTCATCAATTCCCTTATTCTCCAACTTTTGGGCTGCCGTGCCCGACAACAATTTACACATTTGGTATGCTGCTTTTTGTTAATAAAAAAATTCCGCTGCCTGTAATAATAATTCCTTTTCTCTGGTCAATTATCGGATTTAGTGCGGCATTTAGCTTATCTATTTATGAGGATATCGGCTTGTTAGTTTCAGGAATTTTAGGGCTGGTATTAATAATATTGTTAAATAATAAACTCGTAACTTTTATTAAGACTCTTAATTAAATATTTAAAAGTTATTGGAAATATTTCCGAAACCAATCATTTGTAAGTTGAGTTAGAGTTTGGATGTGATTTTCAAAATTATGACCGGCACCATTAATAATTTCCAGCTTGCTTTCGTGGGTTAGAAATTTTATTCCCTTTATTGTTTTCGCATGAAGTACAGGTTCATCCGGTCCTGTGTCGCCGTGTATAATAAGAACAGGGCATTTTACTCTTGATAATATTTTTTTCTGATTCAATTCCTCAAAATCAGAAAGCATCTGTTTATCTATAACCAAAGAGCTTCTGTATCCCTTTTTAATATCCAAAGTAATTTGTCCTTTTTCCCTCAGTTCATTAAATAATTCCTTTGAGTATGTGGCTTTCAATTCATCTATTATAGAATCTGTTAGTGGTGCACTCAATACCATAGTTATAATTTCCGATGAGAAAGACATAAGGCAAATCAGCGCTCCAAGGCTGTGTCCGTAGAAAGCGATTTTTTTGTATCCAAGTGCCTTAACAAAGTTAACCGCGGATTTTAAATCATCCACTTCTTTTGTAAGAGAAAGCGAATCATCCTCACTCTCGCCGCAGCCGCTGAAATCATATGCAAAACAATTAAACCCGGAAGCAGTTAGTTTATCTGCAAGAGCTTCGGTTCTTCCTTCCATTAACTTATCTGAAGAATAACCATGGCACATAATTATTACTTTATTGCCTGGAGATTCATAAAGTATTCCTGCAAGGCTTTTATTCCTTGAATTTTTAAATTTTACTTTTTTCATTTAATTAAGACAATATAACAAGATAAATTTTAGACAAATTCAGCCTTATCATTTCAATGTTATTAAACTAACGTAAATAGATATAAAGCTAAATTGAAGATAAAGCTTCTTACAATAAATATATAATTAGATTTGACAGTTAGACGATTAAATCCTGCGTTTATAATTGATTCAAATCATCCCTTCTACTTTTTCTTCCTGGATTGTAACGGGTACAACTTTATTATCTTTGCCGGGAGTATTTGTCTTCTTTTTGATTAAGGTCAAGAAGCCATAAAAACCCGCAGCTATAGCCGCTATACCGCTAACAGTTAAGCCCCATCTCGGCGAAGCATATTCGCCGATATATCCTACAATCGGTCCGCCAATTGGTGTGGAACCTAAGAATGCAACCGACCATAAGGACATTACTCTGCTTCGCATGTTTGGAGCGCTTTCGAGTTGAAGCATGGTCTCGCCGGTTGCGCCAAACCTGATAGAAAAAACTCCTACTACCACCATTGCTAAAATTGCAATTGTAAGGGTTGGTGAAATAGCAGCAAGTACAACAGAAATACCGAAAGCAAAGGTTGTGAAGATTAAACTTTCTGCTTTCATTTTTTTCCTACTGGCAGTTGCTAAGCCCCCGATAACCGCTCCTAATCCCATTGCGGAATTTAATAATGCAAAGCCATTTGCATTTGAGTTGAAAGTAAATTTTGCAATCAAAGGAAGATTAACTTGGAATTCATAAGTAAGAGTACCAACTATCGCCATCATAATTAAGAAATTACGAAGCAGCGGTGAACTGCCAACATATCTTAAGCCCTCGCGTAATTGACCTTTTGCTTTTTTTACGGGCAGAGTCGGATAAAGCTCCTCAACACGCATCATAAAAAGGCAGATTATTACTGCAATAAATGAAATTGCATTTATGAAAAAACAAGGTGCTAACCCTGCTGATGCAATTACAGCACCAGCAATTGCTGGTCCGATAATTCTGCTTAAATTAAATGTTGTCGAAAATAATGTAACGGCATTCCCTAATTCTTTGCTTCCTACCATTTCAAGCACAAAAGTTCTGCGAGCTGGATTATCAACCGCATTTACCAATCCTAAAAGTGAAGCTAAGATATACAGCATCCAAAGCTGAATTGTGTTTGTTGCGACAAGAACAGCTAAAATCAATGCAAGAATTGCAGCGCTTGATTGAGTTATAAATAACAACGTCCTTTTAGAATTACGATCAGCAATTACACCGCCCATGGCTCCAAATATCAAAACAGGAAGAAACTGAAGTGCGGTAACTAAACCTAAAGCTGTTCCGGAGTTCGTTAGCTTAAGTACCAGCCAGGCTTGACCAATCGTCTGCATCCATGTACCTGAAAGCGAAATGCTTTGACCAATAAAATATAAACGATAGTTTCTGACTTTTAATGAAGAGAAAGTGTTGTGCCTTACCCTTTGCAATGATGATGATATTCTCTTAACCATCCAATATAAAATTCAAAATCTTGTTAAAACATTACTAAACCAAATTCACAGTGTAAAGATACTAAAAGATAAAATCAGTTTGAGTCTTCCCGATTTTCTAACTAAAGAAATTTGACTTAAGACATTAACCGTCGGAAAAATTTTATACAGAGAACATAGAAAGAAACAAAATGCAACGAAGATTTGTGGTAAGTATGTATTATTCGATATGGACTCTTTTACTTAATTCGCTGAGTAAAGAATATCCATCCCATGAAGGTGAGAAGTTTAATGCCTGACCGATTGGAACTATCCTGTCAATACCTGCGCCATTAACTTTTAAGGTGAAGTTATTTAATTCGTTATTAGTGAATCCGAAGTAAGTAAGTGTCTGATCTTTTCGGCTGACAAGCGGTATAAGCTCGTCAATATTTTCAAGAAAGGATTCGAAGAAAAATCCTCCGCCGCATGATTCTCTAAACTTACCGATTTCATTTTTATCAACATGAAGAACAGTTGGTTTAAATTGTTCCGGCAGCCCGGAAGCATAAGCTTTTTCTGAAATTGATATTGATTCATAAAGATAAACAAGTTTTTCCATTGCAATATTTATGGGATCAGCTTTGCTTCTTCTTACTAATTCGCTTTCAAGCTGCAGCCAGAAATTCTTACTGGCTTCCAAACATTCAGATTCTTTCCCAACGAATAAAACAAATCTTGGTGAAGCGCAAGCCATCTGATCAAACCAGTAAGCGTCATTGTAAAATTGCTTTGCTGTGTTTGCTTGCAAATCATTATTTGATTGCACAAATGTTTCGGCATTTATAATTGCATAAGAGAATTTGTCAGCAAAAGAAATATCCTTGGTTGTTGGTTTTGCGGGAAGAACCCGGAAAGAATTTATTGTTTCATCTCCGCCCCACAAAACTCTAACATCCGAATGGAGAGATATAAGACGGTTTATTGCTTCATCACGAGGATAAGTTATCACAAAATTTCGTTGTGCTATTTTATTCCATTTTTCATCGGCAAACATTTCCCTAATAACAGCAAGAAGAGAATCAAGCTGTTCATTTGCATTCTGGGTTACTCGAACGATATTAGTATTTCCAATTAAAAGAGAAAGCGCCCAAGAGTAAAGAAAAATGCTGTCAACATTTGAAGGTGCTACATGGAACGCTACTCCGCGAGGCACAATTATTTCGTTCTCCGGAACTTCTTTCTTAAATGCATTTATGATTGAAACGATATTTGATTTTCTTAACCAGTAGGCAAGTGCTACAAGCTCCGGAAATACTTTTAAATTTTTCGAGCTGAGTATTTTGTTTGATAAACTTGCAAGGTATTCGATGCTTAAATCATTAAAAGGAGAAATAGGTTTTTGCTCTTGAAATTCCTTGCTTAAAATTTCTTCAAGATTTTTATCGGCAAAATAATTGGGAAGATAAACAGTAATATTCACTTTTATCTCGCTGCGCTTAATACAGTTTCGGCATGAGTATCGCTGCAGCCTCTTAATTCAGCTTTTGGAACTCTTCCGTTAACCGTAAAATAAGTTCCTTTCCTTCCGCATGGGCAGTTATCAATGCCTATAATTGTTCCGAGATCTTCTGTTAAGAGCGAATGACCGGGATAGCTTTTAGGCAAGATGCTTAAAGTCTGAATTACACCAGTTTCTCCGGCAGGAAGAGTCTGCCATGTTGTATAATCTCTAATTAAAATTTCTGCAAAATTTGGTGTGTGAAGATAACCAAATTCGCATTCCATAAAGATGCTTCCTACTTGCTCAACCATTCCATAAAAGTTGTAAATTTTTTTTATTCCCAACAATTCAAATAATTCTGATTTAAATATTTCATTCGATACTGCCTGATCTTGAAGTTTCTTCCAGCCGCCGCTGTGAATTAAAATTGCAGAGCTTAGGTCTACTTTCTTTCCGGAGTCTTTTAATTTTTTATAAAGATACTGCCAGACCATAAAAGTAAAGCCGAATATAAGTATTGGCTCGCTATTATATTTGTCAACATAACTAAGAAATTCATCGACTTTCAGTTCCATATTTTCATCAAGTGCAAAGAAATGATTTCTTCCAAAGTTGGATAATCCGACAAGCCCCGCACCTCTCGCGCTCATCGAGGATTTATTCTTGATGGTAGCATCAGTATCTATAATTATCATCGGTAACCTTTTATTGCCGATGTATGAAGTAATGATTGAGGCAAGAGCTTTAACCTGAAGAAGGGAAGTCTCACGGTTCAATGCTATGCGAGATACTTGCTGGTTTGTAGTGCCGCTTGAAGTTAAAAATTTTAATACTTCATTGTCAGGTATGCTTTGGATTTTTTGAGTCTTAAATAATCTTACCGGAAGATAAGGAACTTCTTCTATATAATTGAATGCCGCAGTTTTGTTTAATTCTAAATTAGTTAAAATATTATTATAAGGCAGACAATTAGAATAATGAAATTTTGTAAGTTCATTTAATTCGCTTAGAAGAAGATCCCTTTTCCTCTCATTCTCAATTGAATATTCCGGTAAAGAAAATAATTGCTCAACTGCGTTCATCAAAAAGCATCTCCTGAATCATCTTATAATCCTTTTTGCCGGATGAAGTAACCGGAATGGAATCCACACATTTTACAGACACAACTGAATGGTGAAGCTTGTAAGTATCGATAATGGTTTTTTTAGCAATCTCTGAAACGTTTATTCCATGCGTCTGCAAGATAACTTTTAGTGAGTCGTCGCCTCCATAGCACGCAGCAGCGCAGTTGAAATGGTTCTCAAGCATTTTTTCAACTTCATCGAGGTTTACTCTTAATCCAAACAGTTTAATGAATCTTTTCATCCTTCCGGTAATGTAGCAAAAGCCTTCGGAATCTTTATAAGCTAAGTCGCCGGTAGGAAGTACGCCGTTCATCATATCGCCCGCGGCAAGATCATCCCGGTTTTCAGCGTAACCCATCATTACATTTTTTCCGTAGTAGACAAGCTCACCTTGTACTGTTGGTGTAACAATTTCTTCTCCATCGGAAAATATTTTTATCTCACCGTTTGGAATCGGAATTCCAATCGATCCGATTTTTTCGGCTAAACGCTCAAATGGAACATAAGAAATTCTTGCAGTAGCTTCAGTTTGACCGTACATAACAAAAAACTTTATTCCCTTGCTTACCGCTGCATCGTAAAAGTATTTTGTGAATTCTTCACTTAATCTTCCGCCTGCCTGTGTCATTGTTTTAAGTGAAGGCAGATTCATTTTATCAAATTTTAATCTTTGAAGCATCTGGTAATTGTAAGGAACACCAGAAAACGAAGTACATTTATACTGATTAAAGGTATTCCAAAACTCCCGCATTACCATCGATTTATTGGAACAAAGGATGTTAGCGCCTTTAAGCAGATGGCTGTCGATAACCGAAAGTCCAAACGAATAGTTTATCGGAAGACTAGTTATTGGCTTATCGTTGCTTTTAATATTCAGATACTCAGCAATAGATTCGGCATTTGCCTGAATATTCCGGTATGAAAGTTTTACGAGCTTTGGGCTGCCGGTAGTACCTGAAGTCGAAAGAAGCACTGCAAGATCTTGATGGATTGGAATTTTATCATCAATATTTTTCTTAAGATAAAATGGAAATTTATCCGCAGCAACTTCTTTATCATACTCTGGGAGAAAATCTGAAAGATCACCGGCGCTGAAAATTATTTCAGGCTTATAAAGATCAATCAAGTTTTTTTTCAGCTCGCTGTCCATTCTGGAATTGGCTAAAAATACAGCATTGCCCGAACGCAGCGCAGCTAAATAGAAAATTACACTATCAACGGAATTATCGCAGTAAGAAAAAATTAATTTCTTTGAATCATGCTTAATTTTTTCAGAGATTTTATCACACAAGGAAAGTAATCTGTTGTAAGAAATTTCCTCACCGGTGGAATCATCAATTAATGCAGTGGAATTTAAATCAATATTTTCGAAATTCCAGAACATTATATTATCATCCCTCCGTCAACTCCAAGGACCTGACCGGTAATATAGGATGACATGTCTGAAGCAAAAAACAATGCAGCTTTTGCCACATCTTCAGGTTGACCAATTCTTTTCATCTTTATTGAGTTTAATCTTTCCTGGTATTTTTCCGGAGGCAGCGGTTTAATAAAATCAGTATTGATAAAGCCGGGTGCAATTGCGTTTACCCGAATGTTCATCGGTGCAAGCTCACGTGCTGCAGATAATGTTATTCCGATTACCGCAGCTTTACTTCCTCCGTAAACTACTTGACCTTCGTTGCCGACCCTGCCAACCAGCGATGAGATATTTATTATCGAACCTGATTTATTTCTCATCATTAGACGTGCAGCTAATTGCAGATTATAAATTACGCCGGTAGTATTTGTGCTGAAAGTATTTGTTATATTTTCTTTGCGGATCATACCTACTAAATTATCTTCAAGTGTGCCGGCATTATTAACAAGAATATCAAGCCTTTTGTATTTCTTAAATATGGAATTGTAACAATTCTGAGCCGAATCAAGATCACCAACATCAAAAAAATACCCGTCGACTTCAACGTTATATTCTTTCTTTAATTCCTCACGCCGCTGCTCAAGAAGTTCTTTACTGTGGACGCCGTTAAGAATTACGGTTGCACCCATCTCCGTAAATAACTTTGCTTCAGCCCAGCCCATGCCCCTTGTAGAGCCGGTAATAAAAGCTATTTTGCCTTCCAGACTAAAATTTAACTTCATATTTATTTAATATCTCCTTTGCTTTAAGGAAACTGCTCATGTCGATAACATCATCCGATGCAAGCATAATGTCGAACTCTGTTTCGATTGATGCAACCAAAGCGAGGTGAGCGACGGAATCCCACGATTCATTTCCATAAGTCAGTTCATCATTAATACTTTCTATTGGAAGTTCAAGAGCTTCCGAGAATGTTTTCTTCAACCTATCTAAATTGTCCATTTATTATCCTGATTTATAAAATATTTGTTAGTAATAATCTCATCAAAGTTTTTGAATCTTTTCACTATACAGTTCCAATAATACCTTCGAATTATAAGGATAGTATTTATAGATTTCGGAATCTTTCGATTCCGTTTTCTTTACTACTTTAAACCCTAAATATAATAAAGGAAAATAACATTCAGTATTATCCTTGTAAATAATAGTTTGGACTTTTGTGAAAGGGTAGCGGGCTAAATTTCTTTTTATATTTTCCTTAATCAGCATAGAAAACAAACCGCGCTTCCTAAAGCTATCCTTTATATATATATGTTCAAGTTGAAAAGTTAATGGTTCGCGTGGAATTGATAATGAATCTATAATGGAGAGATCCTTTTTCATTTTTTTTAATTTTTCGAAATTTAAATAAGAACTGAAAATTGAAGTCTTCATTATTCCGCTTGAAATTCCGTCGAGTGCTTCGATCCATGAACCGGAAGCACCAATAAATTCTCCGTTATCTTCGGCAATCAAAAATCCTTTTAAATAATAATAGAAATCGCCTTCATCTTCCAGTAAAACTTCTTTGAGAATATTTTTGTATTCATCTTCGGTTAAGTCAAATATTTTGCAAGTACTAATAACGTTAGAGCCGCTTTTTTCCGATTCGATAATCGTTTCGATAACAAAGTCAATATCGTCTGTCGATGCCTGTCTAATTGTTAAATCATTAAATGGCTGAAATAATTGTTCATCCGGTGAAGATATTTCGGAATACATAATCAATCACTTTAACGTTAAAAAAAATTTCCAATAACTTAATTTGTTCGCTTTTAGCTGTAAATGTTTTAGCTTTAGCTTTCATTTTTTTTTATATCGAAAATTTGGAAAATGTTTCTTTAT